>OMSH01000234.1 GCA_900313715.1 uncultured Prevotellaceae bacterium | reverse complement strand
TTGATTCCTTATGTAGAATCTCATTACAATGTTTATACCGACAAAGATCACCGCGCTTTGGCAGGTTTGTCAATGGGTGGTTTGGAGACACTGAATGTTTCATTGTTACACTACAACAGCTTTGCTTATGTATTCCCTTTGAGTACGGGTTGGTTTACTGCTAGCAAAGACCTCTACGCTAAGTGGGAGCCTTATTTGAAGGAACATGCTGCTGACATGAACAAGAGTTTCAAGATTTACAAGTTCTATATGGGTGGTGAGGAAGACATCGCTTACCAAAACTGTATTGCAACTCGCGAAGCATTCACCAAGGCAGGTGTAAAACACGAGTACTCATCCATGCCTGGTGGTCATACCTGGCACGTATGGCGCCACAATCTGCATGACTTTGCTCCATTATTGTTCAAATAATCTTTCGGGGGCGGAATGCCCCCCCCCTTAATATAATACCATGAAGACGAACCTTACATCACAGATCACGTTGAACCATGTGAACTCTCGCTATTACAAACCAGCAAACGCATTCGAACTGGCACAGTTGACCAGATTGGAAAAGGTGCCGACTGCTATCTACGAAAATGCAGAGGAAGCATCTAAACAGATAGCACGGGAGATAGCTGATACCATTAAACAGAAGGAAGCGGCTTATAAGCCTTGTGTAATGGTGCTTACGGGTGGTGCTACTCCCCACCAACTCTATGCCGAACTGGTGCGTCTGCATCGTGAGGAGGGACTGAGTTTCCGCAATGTCATTGTATTCAACCTTTACGAGTTTTACCCATTAACAGAAGACACCTCATTCAGTAACCTGAAAGCGCTGAAAGACATGTTGCTCGACCATGTGGACATCGACCCCAGTCGCATTTTTTCTCCTTTAGGTACACTTAGTCAGAACGACATCTTCAACTTCTGCGAGGAATATGAGCGGAAAGTTGCTGAAGCAGGCGGAATTGATATCTGCCTCTTGGGCATTGGTCGCTTGGGTAACATCGCTTTCAACGAACCAGGTTCCCGCATCAACTCTACTACCCGACTCATCCTGTTGGATGGCGATTCACGTGCTGAAGCTGCTCGTTCGTTTGGCAACAATCCCCCATTGAGTTCCATCACTATGGGTATCCACACCATCTTGTCATCTCGCAAGATTTTCTTAATGGCATGGGGTGAGGACAAGGCAAAGATGATCAAGGCCTGTGTGGAAGGTCCAATCACCGATAACATACCAGCGTCGTTCTTGCAAATGCACAACAACGTACAAGTTGTGGTGGATTTGTCTTCTGCAACTTTCCTGACCCGCATACATCACCCTTGGCTGGTTACTTCATGCGAATGGGATGATAAACTGATTCGTAGTGCCATCGTTTGGCTTTGCCAACAAACGGGCAAGCCTATACTAAAACTCACTAATAAGGATTACAACGAGAACGGTTTGGGTGAGTTACTGGCCATCTATGGTTCTGCTTATAATGTGAATATCAAGATCTTCAACGACCTGCAGCACACCATCACTGGTTGGCCAGGTGGCAAACCAAATGCTGACGACACTTATCGCCCGGAGCGAGCATTGCCATACCCCAAACGGGTACTGGTTTTTTCGCCTCATCCAGATGATGATGTCATCTCTATGGGTGGCACTATCAGAAGACTTGTTCAGCAAGGACATGAGGTATATATTGCCTATCAAACCAGTGGCAACATTGCCGTAGGCGATGAAGAGGTGACCCGTTTCCTGCACTTTATCAATGGCTTCAATCAGCTCTTTAATGCCGACCAAGACGAGGTAATCAAAAAGAAATACCAAGAAATCAAGACGTATTTGAATGAGAAAAAAGATGGCGATTCAGATACAAAAGATATCCTAACCATCAAGGGATTGATACGCCGTGGCGAAGCCCGCACAGCTTGTACCTATAACAACATCCCTCTTGACAGGGTATATTTCCTGGATTTGCCTTTCTACGAAACGGGCAAAATTCAGAAGAAACCGTTGGGAGAAGAAGATGTAAGAATTGTGCAGAAACTCTTACAAGAAATACAGCCTCATCAGATATTTGTAGCAGGTGACTTGGCTGATCCGCATGGCACCCATCGTGTATGTAGCAATGCTGTGTTGGCAGCCATCGATTTGGAGAAAGAAGCCAAAGCTGCCTGGTTGAAAGACTGCCGAATATGGATGTATCGTGGGGCATGGGCAGAATGGGAGATTGAGGATATTGAGATGGCCGTTCCAATCAGTCCGGAAGAATTGAGGGCCAAACGCAATTCCATACTCCGCCATCAGAGCCAGATGGAGTCGGCTCCATTCCTGGGCAATGACGAACGTCTGTTCTGGCAACGCAGCGAAGACCGCAACCGCAACACCGCAAGCATCTATGATAAGCTTGGACTGGCCTGCTATGAGGCGATGGAGGCGTTTGTGGAGTATATACCTATATAATTATTAACTTTACGGGGCTAATCATAATATGAAAAGAAATCTTTTATTACTGATTTTCTGCCTTTTGATGGGCACTATGTATGCACAAGAGATGGCTAATACCCGAAGGGCACGTATCATCTCACCAGAAATGACCAAAGACAGCATTACCTTCCGCTTTCGTGCTGAATATGCTACCACAGTCAGCTTGACGGGTTCATGGCAGAACAGAGGAGAGTCAGCTATCGCGATGAAGAGAGACAACAACCTGATATGGAGTGTTACCATTCCTGCCCTTCAACCCGATTTGTATTACTATACTTTCAATGTGGATGGTACCACAGTCTGTGATCCCGCCAATACATCAATAGATCGTGATGGTACCAGCTATCGTAGCATCTTCCTCGTTGATGGTGACCACTCTCGCCATTACAAAGATGCTTCTGTAAGGGGCAATGTATCCGCCGTATGGTATGATTCTCCTACCATTGGGGCGAAACGTAAAATGATGGTTTATACACCTGCTGGATATGATGACAACAAAAAAACGAAATATCCCGTTCTGTACCTTCTGCATGGCGGTGGAGGAGACGAAGAAGCATGGCTTTCATTGGGACGTGCAGCTCAGATCCTTGACAATCTCATTGCTGAGGGAAAAGCCGTACCTATGCTGATTGTGATGCCTAATGGTAATTCTAACCAAATTCAGTCCCACATCAACGACATTCCTGGGCAAGAGGTTAGCACCTTGGCACAAAACAACATACAATCTGACCTATATGTTACAAGTCTGATTAAGGATATCATCCCTTACATCGATAGTCATTATCGCACCATAGCCAAGAAAGAGGGACGAGCCATTTCTGGCCTGTCCATGGGTGGAGGTCATACGCTCAGAACCAACTACCTCTTCCCTGGCTATTTCAACTACATTTGTCCACAGAGCACAGGCGCCCATCCTCATAATCAGAAGAACACAGCATATGCTTTCGATGAGAATACCTTATCCAATTATCTGGAAGGCATCAAGAAAGCAGGTTATAAACTTTTCTGGTTGGGTTGCGGTGATGCAGATCCTTGGTTTACAGAAGCACAGGAACTCGACAGACTTCTTACTGAGCATGGCATGCCACATGCTTTCTATGTTACAGGAGGTGGACATGAATGGAAGAACTGGCGCCACTACCTGGACACTTTTGCTCCCCTACTGTTCAAATAGGGTATTATAAAGCGGATTTGTTTACTTTTCGGACACCCCTGTTTATCCTTAAAGTACTAATTTTGCATCAAGAATAATAGTAACTTAACAATCAATGAAAAAAACAAAACTATTGAAGATTATGGCGGTTGCATCATTGACCGCATTTTGTGCTTGCACCACTAATGAGCAAGCAGATTTTAACCAAGATTGGCAATTCTGGAGCGACACCCAACCAAACAAGCAAGTGGTGAACCTTCCACACGATGCCATGCAAACAGAAACTCGTTCTGCCGATGTGAAGGAAGGTCGTCATAACGGTTTTTATCCTGGCAATGTGTATCACTATGAAAAGACATTTACTGCAGACGCTTCGTTGCTGCAGAAACATGTCACTCTGGCTTTCGAAGGT
>OMSH01000157.1 GCA_900313715.1 uncultured Prevotellaceae bacterium | reverse complement strand
TGTGCATCTCACCACATCATTCGTACTATCTATCGTTATTCTGGTTCCCTATATCTTTTGGGAAATCTGGCTTTTCATCCGTCCTGCCCTCTATCCTAACGAGGCTGCTGGCGTGCGCAAGGCGTTGCTGTTAGGCAACATCATGTTCTATATAGGTATGGCTGTGGGCTATTTCATGGTCTATCCGTTGGCTTTGCGTTTCCTTTCTACCTATGACCTGAGTGATAATATTGATACCCTCATCTCGTTGAATTCATACATCGACAATTTTATGATGCTGGTTTTGGCGATGGGCATTGCTTTCGAATTACCCTTGGTCACTTGGCTGCTCTCTCTCTTTGGCTTGCTTACCCGCAGTACTTTGCGTGAGTATCGCCGTCATGCCATCGTTGTTATTGTCATCGCTTCTGCCATCATCACCCCTACGGGTGATCCGTTCACGCTGACAGCAGTGGCGTTGCCTTTGTATGCATTGTATGAGTTGAGTATCTTTATGGTGAAAGAAGATAAAGACGAAGAGGATGAAGAAAATCCTTCGACAAGCAAAGGAAACGGTGGAGGAAACAATGGTGGACCAAAGCCAGCTCTGGAAAAGAGACCAGATGGAGGCGGAACTCCTGATGCGCCTGCTGCTGATGCGAAGGAGATTAAGCCAGAGAATAGAGATATCAAAGAAACTTTTCGTCTGCAGCGTGAGGCAGCAGAGCAAGCCAAGATAGAGGCCAAGAACAAGGCCCTGCAAGAACGCATCGACAAGGCAGCAGCTGCAGGTGTGGCAGGTACTGCTGCTGAAACAGGGGAAGCTGCAGAAGGCACTACTAAGGAACTGACGGCCAATACCGATCCTTCTGTTAAAGATGCTTTGGCCGAAGCTAAAGAGGCGACCGTAGTGAAAAAGAAGAAACGTGAACCTCGCATGGTTATCATCAACGATGAAATCTATTGGGAAGAAGGCCCAGAAGTTGATGTCGTTGAAGAAACGCCTGCTGAGGAACAAAAGGCTGAAGAATTGTCCGCTGAGAATAAAGAAACGGCTGAGAATACACCTGTAGAAAGGGAAACTGCTGCAGAACCTGCCTCTGAGAATTCTCCGACCCCTGAAATTGCACAGGAACAAACATCTGTTGATGAACCTGTTTCATCAACGCCTGCTGTCGAATCTGTAACAGAAGAAGCACCAGTTGAAAAAGTTACTGTTGATGCTGAAGCAGTAAGGACTCCAGCTGAACCTGCAGTAGAAACACCGTCAGTGGATGCCTCTACAGAAAGTCCATTAGCGGAAACTTATATACAGGAGCCCGTCAATAAGCCCGATGTTTTAAATGAGCCTTATTACGATGATCCAGAGGCAATGCCTGATCTCAGCAAGTACTATGCAGAGACTCATCGTGAGATGGCAGAGGAAGAAGCAGCTGAGGCATTAGCCAATACGTCAAAAGATGTAGCTTCTCTTGCAGAAAGCATTCCATCTGTCCCTGATATCCCTTCATCTGCCAATAGCATTGTCGAGCAGGCCCGAATGGCGGCAGAGAACGCACGTAGGGCTGCTGAGCAAGCTGTAAAAGCTGCTCAAGAGGCTGCTCGCATCGCTGAGGAAACTGCCAAAGCTGCCGAAGAAGCTGCCAAGGCTGCTGCCGAAGAAGCTGCCAAAGCCGCTGCACAATCTTCTATTGATATCAGTGGTATCCGTTACGACTATGGTCGTTTCAACCAATGAAACGCATAAGGGTCACATTCCTGCACAAAGACGACCAATACCTATATGTGCAGTCTGGCGAGCCAATGGCTAAAGAGCTGTTGAAGGTACGTTATGCTGTCGTTGATGTCAATGCTGAGTTTAATGCTACAGTGCTGCTGCTGTGGCCACAAGCACAGCTTAACCTCCTAGATGTAAGCATTGATGAAACTGGTGCTCTCATACCTCGATTTATTGTATTGGAACCCGATTATCTGATGGATGCGAGTTCGTTGGCAGAATGCTATAAGAACTATGGCGCCCATCCTGCCAATTACATCTTTTCCAAACTTACCCCATCTGAGAATACAGTTCCGCTTATCTTGGGTAACATTGCCAACACCTTCCTCGATGAATGGATCAACAATGATGCCCCCGATTATAAGGAAAGTATGATGAAGGCATTCCGCCAACATCCTGTCAGCATCTCTGCCTGCATTGCCTTGAAGGATACCGCCAAGGAGCGCGAATTGGCACAAGCCTGCCAGCAACACTTCCGAAACATCCAGCAAACGGTTGATGTAACCTTCCGTGAGCCTGGCTATCAGTTGGATAAATCAGATGCAGTGCTGGAACCCTCATACATCTGCGAGGCATTGGGCATACAGGGACGTCTCGACTATATGCAACGAGATATGCATGCATTCATTGAGATGAAATCAGGTAAGGCCGATGAGTTTACCATGCCCGGACATGTGCTGCCTCGTGAGAACAATCTGGTGCAAATGCTGCTTTACCAGGCCATGTTGGAATATACGATGGGCATTGACCATCGGCGCGTTAAAGCATACTTGCTTTACACTCGTTATCCCATGCTTTATCCTGCCAGTCCTTCGTGGACGATGGTACACCGCATCATCAACCTGCGCAATTGTATTGTGGCGATGGATTACCAAGTACAAGCGCATGATGATGAAGACTATACAGCTGACGTACTTGCTCAAGTCAACCCATCAACTCTCAATGAGCTACGGCTAAGCAGCAAGTTGTGGACACAATACCAAGAACCGCAGATTGCCGCCTTCCAACATAACTTGCAACGGCTTACTGCGTTGGAACGCAGCTACTTCTATACGCTTTACAATTTCATTACTCGTGAACTATATACAGCTAAAACAGCAGGTGCTTCCGATTATGAAGGTCGGAAAGGGCAGGCTGCCCAGTGGCTTGACACCTTTGATGAGAAGATTGATGCAGGTGAAATTGTGATAGATCTCCACCTCCTTGAGAATCATGCCGATGACATTCTTAATCCCTACTTGATTTTAGGAACTAAAAAAGGTGATGTTGAATTTAAGAATCGAGCGAAACCAAACTTCCGGGAAGGAGATGCTGTTGTTCTCTACCAACGGGATACTCTCGATGCCAATGTCACCAACCGATTGTTGTTCAAAGGTTCGATTGAAGAAATCTATCCTGATGGTAATTGGAAAATAACCCTTCGCCAATCCCAACGGAATCATAAGGTGTTGCCGGCTGAAACTCTCTATGCCTTTGAGCACGATTTCATGGATACCACCTTCCGTTCCATGTATCAAGGCTTGGGACTTTTCTTGCAAGCTTCACAAAAGCGGCGTGACTTGCTATTGGGACAACGGCAACCTATGCATGATGCCCGTTATGATAAAGCTATCCGGCAAGCGAAAGATGATTTTCAACGCATTACCCAGAAAGCGTTAGCTGCTAAAGACTACTTCTTGCTGGTAGGCCCTCCTGGCACAGGCAAGACCTCTATGGCACTGCGAAGCATGGTAGATGCCTTCCATCAGCGAGGCAAACAAATACTATTATTAAGCTATACCAATAGGGCAGTGGATGAGATTTGCAAGATGCTGGGTAAGTTGAGTGTTGATTATCTCCGCATTGGCACGTCTGCAGCTTGTGCTGAGCCCTATCGTTCGCACCTCCTCGAGCAGCAGGTCACTACCTGTACCAATCGTCGTGAGGTGTTGCAGTTGTTGGAGCGTTGCAGTATCTTTGTCGGCACAGTCTCTACGCTTTCAGCCCGCACCTCCTTATTCAATATCAAGCATTTTGATGTTGCCCTGATTGATGAGGCTACCCAGATACTTGAGCCCCAGCTGTTGGGTCTGCTCTGCATGAAAGATGGTGAGGGTAGGGATGCCATCGATAAGTTCATCCTCATAGGCGACCACAAACAATTGCCAGCAGTGGTGCTGCAACCATCATCCGTTTCTGAAGTCAAGAGCCCTCTGCTGCGTGCCATGGGGCTCACCAACCTCAAAGACTCCCTCTTCGAGCGACTCTATAGAAATATTGATAATATGTCTGTTGACATGTTGACCAAGCAAGGCCGCATGCACCCCGATGTGGCCAAGTTTGCTAACGATGCTTTCTATGAGGGCAGACTACAACCCGTTGGCTTGCCCCATCAGACAGAAACGATGACACAGCGTACACGGTTCATCCCTTCGGACCCAGAGTCCCCACAGTACTCCCATAAGGTGAACCACAGCGAGGCGGTGATTGCTGCTGAGATAGCGGCAACTATCTACCAACAGACTGATGACTTTGATGCTCAACATACCTTAGGCATCATCACCCCCTATCGCAGTCAGATAGCCCTGATCAGAAGCGAGTTGGCCAAGCTCTCCATCCCTGCATTGAACGACATCACCATTGATACCGTTGAGCGCTATCAGGGAAGCGAGCGCGATGTCATCATCTATAGTTTCTGCGTTAACCGTCCTTGGCAGTTAGAGCAACTCAGCAACCTCACCGAAGACAATGGTCACCTTATCGACCGCAAGCTCAATGTGGCGCTCACGCGTGCCCGCAAGCAGTTGTTCCTTATAGGAGTGCCGCAACTCCTGCGCCAGCATCCTATCTATCGCCGAATGTTGCAATATTTTGACACAAAGGACATACACTTATAGATGCTTATAAGTTTTTTCCCAAATCAAAAGCAACTCTTGTAACTTCCCCCTTTTTGAATAAAAAAAGCTACATTTTTTGTTCTGCATTCTTTTTTCAGTAATTTTGCAGAAGAATACTAAATCATAATCAAGATGAGAAAATTATTACTTCTTCTCCCTGCTTTTTTGCTTCTGTCATCTGTGCTACAAGCGCAAGAACAGAGAACTCCGCCTACTCCAGAACAGATTCAAGCTTATTTAGCTTCCCTTCGTCCAGAACCAGAGAAACATCACTTGTTTCCTGATGCTGAAGCTGCCAAAGAAAGTCCTTATAAGGGTTTTGCCAACTATGGAAAACGTATTGCTGTATTTGGTGGATCGCTATCTGTCAATAAGGAGTCTGACGCTGCCAAGCAGCAATGGGCCAACCAATTAGGAACAGAGGTAGTCACTTACGGCGTTGGAGGTGCCGGCTTTTCTATAGAACAGGGTTGCTCGCTCCAGAAACAGGTTGATGAGGCAGGAGTATATGATATCTACGTACTTTGGGCATCCACCAATGACTACGTCAATAGTCGTCCTTGTGGCAACCCGCTGGATTATACAGCCTTGGACAACTACGATGAGGGTAAACTCAATACCCAATGTGGCGGTATCAATTACTGCATCAAGCGGTTGCGTGAAAAGAACCCGCAAGCCAAGATTTATTTTTTCACCTCCCTCCGCTTTTTCGGTCAAGATGCTGGTCACAACCCTTTCTCAACGGCTCCTAACCTTACCGGACAAACCTTTGTCCAGTATGTGGATGCCCAAAAAGCGTGCTGTGCATATCATGGAGTTCCTGTGTTAGACCAGTTTAGTATGCAAGACGTTGATGAACATAATTACGAACTGTTCTATCAGAAAGATAAGCTGCACATGAATGAAGATGGCTATCGTCGCATCGCTCCACTGCAAGTCAGTTTCCTGGCACAGTAACTAATAATCCAGTGCGACTCATGTAAAAGATAACACAATAAAATAAACAATTATGAACGAAGTTTTAGCTTATTTGAAAGAGTGTGGTGCTTTTTTCCTGGCTACTTGCGATGGAGATCAGCCCCGTGTACGCCCCTTCGGCGCATTAGAGATTATCAATGACCGTTTGTACATCATGACTGGCAAGGTGAAAGATGTGTTCAAGCAGATGGATGCGAATGCCAAGATTGAGATTTGCGGCATGAAGGCCAATGGTGCAGAATGGATGCGCCTGTGTGGTAAAGCGGTAAATGACGATACTTTGTCAGTAAAGGAAAAGTTCCTTGAACTGAACCCAGAATTGAAATCTATGTACAAGGCGGATGATGGCAATATGGCTGTGCTTTATATCACCGATGCAACTGCAACTTTCTATTCTTTTACCGCAGCTCCTAAAGTAATTTCATTCTAAGCATTTCTACGGGTCGTCGCAGTATTTGCTATCACCCGTTCCAGTATCTGCTATTACTCATCGCAGTATCTCCTATACCCCTATGGGAGATATTGCGATAACCCATGGCAACTATTGCCGTCGGTGGTAGCAAGTTCTCCCAATAGTAATAGCGAGTTTTAGGTATTGTAATAACAAGCTTCCCTATTATTGTTGGCAGGCAGTTGTATGAATTTTAGTAGTCAAACATCTTAATGCGGTAAATGCTTACCTGCCTCACTAGCAGGGATAGAGGCTAAGCAGAAGCTGACATAGTTGCCATTGAGGCAATGGCCTGCAACAAAGACTGGTTTAGTTTCTCTTGAAAGGCAATGTATCTTGTCACATATGGTGTTGTAAGTTGTGGGTAGTCGCGATTGAAGCGTACAAGGGTTGTTCCTTCAAAGTTTCCAGCCATTTGCTCGAAGGGGAAACGGATGATAATTGGCGTGTTGAAGCCCACACCAAACTCTAATAACAGCATGTTCTTCTTACTGCCTGTCAGTACGAAATCTTGATATTTATCAGCTTGTTGGTGCCAATGTTCATCCTCTACAAAAAAACTGTCACAACGTAAATTAGGACTCAGTACCTCACCAGTATCTGGATGATGGGGTATCAATGATGTGGGTACCTTGCAATTAATGGTTGCATCCATCGCTTGCTTCACCCATTCCTCATTATAAATCAACTTTTTGTTTTCTCCACCCTTAGCTTGAAAATAGGCATAGTCGCCTTGTGTGGCAAAAATTCTATCTTTCGAGAAGCCCGATTTCTCAAACTGTGCATCCACATTGGTAGTGATGACAAAATAATTCTTGTCTTTAACCAAATCAAAAAGCTGGTGATAAAGTTCCATACCTTTGACGTGATAGCGAGTAAACCAGATATGCCTCGCCCAATATGCCCATCTTTCCTCTTCTGTTGGGAATGGATAGAATGAAGAAGAATAAAGGTCTTCAAATCCATAACGCTCTATCCACTCATGAAACTCCTGCTTGAACTCCGCGCCCCCATAGTCCAAGCCAGCTGCTGCTGAAAGCCCCGAGCCTGCACCAATCAATACATGGTCAGCTTCGTACAAAAGTTTCCTCACTTGTTCAATACGATGCTTAAACGTTGGTTGTGACATTGTCTTTTTACTGAATAAGTCGATGATAGATGTCATAGTCTTTGTCTATAAATACATTGAAAACGATAGTTTTGAGTGACGTCAAGGGATATTTTTTCACCGTTTCCACAGCTATCTCAGCAGCTCTTTGGTTAGGAAAATGAAACACACCAGTAGAAATACAGCAAAAAGCGATGCTTTGTAGCTTATGTAGCTCGGCCACTTCCAAGCATGAACGGTAGCAAGAAGCCAATAGCTCCTCTTGTAATGGGGTAGGGTGTCCGTCAGGGATGATTGGCCCTACAGTATGAATCACATATTTCGCTGGTAGGTTATAACCCTTGGTCATCTTTGCCAACCCTGTAGGCTCTTCATGTCCCTGAGCTTGCATCAGCTCATGGCATTCCTGTCTTAGCTGAATACCGGCAGCGGAATGGATGCAGTTGTCAATACAAGCATGCAGGGGCTGCCAGCACCCCAGCAATTTTGAGTTGGCTGCATTCACAATGGCATCCATTTGCAAACGTGTGATGTCGCCTTGCCATATGGAAATACCAGGCTGGTCAATCTTAACAATACCCTTATCCTTAGCCTGTTGCTTTAGTTCAGCATCTTGAGCTGCTATGAACTCATCTGATGCGGGCACAGGTTGGCGCACGTTCATCAATGCCCGCATTAATCTTTGTTTTGTTTCCAGATTATCTGGCAACTTGGGGGACTTTCCTTGTTCCACCAACAAGTATTTCAATACAAAATCAATATTTTCAATCCTATCCCACATATAGTATAATGTTCAAGACCCCAAAACGATTTATCTAATAATCAATTTTCAATATGATTTTTCCTCCAGCACCACCTTTTTCTAACAAGGTATGTGCCTCTGCTATTTGATCTAAAGTGAACACTTTGGCATAGAGTGGTTTTAGTTGTACCTCGTTAATCAAGTCAAACAAGCCGTTGATAGACTGATAGCTTGGGAAGTTGGAATAGAATCCAGTGAGGAATACCCCGTTAGGTATATACTTGATTGGGTCGAACTGAGCAACGGAATATACATTGCCCAATACACCAGTACTGCAAACATAACCAGGGTGGGTAACGGTAAACAACGAGTCACATAAGGTCTTTGGACCTATTAACTCTAAGATTTTGTTAGGTTTGAGGGGTAATGACTGTTGGCTGAGTTGTCCATTATCGATGATACAATAGTCAGCCCCGATGGCTTTCAACTTTTCGAAAGATTCTTCCTTACGGCAAGCTGCAATCACCTTTGCACCAACTGCTTTTGCCAACTGGATAGCAGCTTGTCCTACAGTACTGGTTGCTCCACGTACTAACAGTGTGTCTTCAGCAGTAAGGTATAGGCATTCAAATAAAGAACCGTAGGCTGTAAAATAAGTTTCAGGGACAGCTGCCAATGATATCCAGTCGAGGTTAGTATCAACTTTGAACACATGACTTTCTGGTAGC
Source organism: uncultured Prevotellaceae bacterium (assembly GCA_900313715.1). Classification (GTDB taxonomy): domain Bacteria; phylum Bacteroidota; class Bacteroidia; order Bacteroidales; family Bacteroidaceae; genus Bacteroides. The sequence continues at coordinate 510 of OMSH01000157.1, read as the reverse complement.
AAAGCATATTCAGCATAACTACCATTAAAGCTGCGCCCCATGCCTCCCATTAAGGCAATCACTTTATCGCCTTTTTGGAATTGAGAATCAGAAGCATTGGCTATCTCACCCACACACTCTATGCCTGGTACTATGGGCGTATTGATATAATCATTGTCGGCCTCAAATATTCTCAGCAGTGCTTCAGAATGGTTTAAGCCAGCTGCATGCACCTTCACTAATACCCAGCCTGGCTTTATTTCTGGAACAGGTATCTCACTTACTCTCAAATCTTCGGCCTTACAGCACTTATCAACAACAATAGCCTTCATTATTTTGTTTGTTTTTTATTGCTCGATGGTCTTCCAGCATTGTGGATCTGGAGCATAGAAGTTGCGAGTATATCCAAATGCAACAGCAGGACAGCCTCGGCAGAATCGTAATAGCTCACATTTGCTGCATTTCTCAAACTTCTCATGCTGACGATACAGATTCATCTTCTCTCCATTGAACACTTCACAGAGCTCTTCA
>OMSH01000155.1 GCA_900313715.1 uncultured Prevotellaceae bacterium | reverse complement strand
CGTAGCAAGGAAATCATCGTCTTGTCAAACGGCAAGAACGTACAGCCCAACGAGATAGAGTATAAGTTGGAAAAATATACCGACCGTGTGAAGGAAGCAGCAGTGGTACAGGATGGCGATATGTTGCGTGCCGTCATCGTGCCTCAGACAGAGTGGGCAAAAGACCTCTCTGACGAACAAGTGGAGGAGACACTGAAACGCGAGGTGCTGGAACCTTACAACTTAACAGTCACCAACTACAAGAAACTGATGAGTCTCTTTGTCTATCGCGGCGAACTACCTCGTACCCGATTGGAGAAGCTGAAGCGTTATAAGCTGAAGGACATCATCAAGGGCGAATCATCAGTCAGTAAGAAAGAAGAGAAGATAGTAGAACCTACGTTCGAAGAATACCAGATTCTAAAACAATACATCGAGGAGGAGAAGAAGATAAAGCTGCGTCCTACCGACCATATCGAGACCGACTTGGCATTCGACTCGTTGGATATGGTATCGTTGGAAGGTTTCATACAACAAACCTTTGGTACCCACATCAATACAGCCGATATGCCAAGCTACAAGAACATTCAAGCTATGGCCGAGTTCATTGCCAACAGCAAGACACGCATGGAGGTGCAGGAAGAAGACTGGCACCAGTTCCTGCATGCAGATTCTTCCAGGTTAGAACTACCTCATGGTAACCGTTACATGGCTTTGGGCAATGCCATCATCCATGGGTTCTACAAAACTTATAATAATGTTATTATCAAAGGCGTGGAAAACATACCAGTTAATGGACCGATGATTATTGCGCCTAATCACCAAAGCTTTTTAGACGGTCCGTTAGTATCGTGTACCTTGCCTACGACCGTCATGAAGGACACCTATTACTACGCTACTGAGGAACACATGCAAGGAACCTTGCGCAAGGCATACGCCCGTAACAACAACATCATCTTGATGGAGCGCAACAACCTGCGCGATTCTATCCTGAAGCTGGGTGAAGTACTCAAGCGGGGTAAAAACGTGGCGATCTTCCCAGAAGGAAGGCGTACCAATACTGGTGAACTGGGTGACTTCAAGAAAACTTTCGCCATTTTGAGCAAGGAGTTGCAAGTACCTGTGGTGCCTGTATGCATCAAGGGAGCTTACGAGGCTTTGCCACGTTCAAAGCGTTTCCCAACGACACATCAGATAGAAATAGATTACCTGCCTCCCATCCTGCCCGACAGCACCCTGTCATACGAGCAGATTGCCAACCAGGTGAAGCAAGCCATTAACGAACGACTTCACGCATGACACGTATCTTACCTTCTAAAGGAGAGCAAGGCAACACCTGGACTCATTTCATAGGTGTTGTCTTTGCGCTTTCATCCATCTGGATGGTGTGGCCTGCTATCCATACCAGCTGGCAGATGGCATTTGGTGTGCTCTTCTTCATCGTGGGTATGTTCCTCATGTTCCTGTCCAGTACCATCTACCATTGGTTGCGTCCGGGCATAGCAAAGGACATTCTGCGCAAGTGCGATCACATCAGCATTTACGTCATGATAGCCTGCTCCTACACCCCCATCTGTGTAGGCGTTATTGGAGGCTGGGTAGGATGGACAGTCTTTGGTTTTCTTTGGTTTGTGGCCTTAGTAGGCTCCATCGTCAAGATTGTGGCGATAGGCAAGCGCCCCAAGCTCTCCTTGGCGATGTACCTCGTTATGGGTTGGAGTGTATTGTTCATCTTTCCTACTGTCTGGGCAAAGCTCTCTGCCCTCTCGTTGATTTTCCTTTTCAGCGAAGGCATTCTCTATACCGTTGGCACCTATTTCTTTGCCAACGACAAGCGCCCCCACTACCACGCTATTTGGCATGTATACGTGCTTCTGGGCGCCATTGCTCACTGGAGTGTCATTCTCACTATTTTGCTGTAACATAAAAATCATATATTATTTTGTTCTATCGCAAACTTGCATTATCTTTGCCATATAAACTAAAATCTATTATTTCCATGAAAAAGATACTAAGCATTGGGTTGGCATTGCTGTGCTGCAGCATGGTTGCCTTTGGTGCCAATACCGTTATCACCTCTCCTAACGGACAAATCAAAGTGAACATCAATACTACTAATGGACTCTCGTGGATAGTGAGCCGTAATGGCAAGACTGTCTATACAGAAGAAGGGGTTGCATTGAACGTAGGGGGTAAAAATTTAGGTGATAAAGCCAAAGTAAAAAGCATCAAGCAGAAGGCAGGCAGCCAAATTATCTACCCTGTAGTCCCTCTTAAATTTGCCGAGATTCATGATAGCTATAATGAAGCTACTATCAATTATGGCACTTATCAAGTGTTGCTGCGCGTAATGGACAATGCAGTGGCACACCGTTTTGTTCTGAATCTGAAGGGTGATGTGGAGATAATGGACGAGCAATTCAACATACTTCCCTCCGATGGTTTTACGGCACATTATCAGACTGCTGGCTCGTTTAATACTTCATACGAAGAACCTTACCAGCACAAGAGCTTGTCTGAATGGCAACAGGATGACAAGATGGCTACTTCCCCTTTGCTACTTTCAGCCCCAGACGACACTCAGTTATTAATTGGCGAGAGCGACGTGGATGACTATCCTCATATGTTTCTCCTTACTAAAGGTAATGCCATTACTACTACGTTCCCTAAGGCGCCTCTCAGTTGGGAGCCTCGTGGAGACCGTAGTGAGACCATCACCCAAGAAGCTGCATACATTGCCAAGACTAATGGGCAGAGATCGCTTCCTTGGCGCTGGGTAGCTGTGACAGACTCAAAAGGTATCATCGAACAGACCATACCTGTACAGTTAGCACGCCGAAGCGTATTGACCGATACCAGCTGGATTAAGCCCGGACAGTTCTCTTGGGAATGGTGGAACGGAGCCACACCCTATGGGCCTGACGTAGATTTCAAGGCTGGTTGTAACTACGATACCTATTGCTACTTTGCAGACTTTGCAGCAAAATATGGCATTGAATACATTTTGCTCGACGAGGGATGGGCTAAGAGTACTACCGACCCCTTCAACGGCAATGATGAACTGCGTTTGCCTGAGTTGATTAAATACTGCGATGCCAAAGGCGTGAAGATTGTGCTTTGGCTTCCTTGGCTGGCGGTGCACAACAACTTCGACACTATCTTCAAGACCTATGCTGACTGGGGTATCACTGCTGTGAAGATTGACTTCATGGATCATGCCGACCAATGGATGGTGAACTTCTACAAACGGGTTACTGCAGAAGCAGCCAAATACCATATCATCATTGACTGGCACGGAGCATTCACCCCAGCAGGACTGGAACAGGAATATCCCAATCTGCTGAGCTATGAAGGAGTGCTGGGTCTGGAACAAGGGGCAAGATGCACCACCGACAACACCCTCTTCATTCCCTTTATCCGTAATGCTGTAGGTCCTGCTGATTTCACCCCTGGTGGCATGTATAACATGCAACCCGAGCGCTATCGTGCTACCCGTCCTAACAGTGGAGCAATGGGTACACGCGCTTTCCAGATGGCACTTTAT
>OMSH01000153.1 GCA_900313715.1 uncultured Prevotellaceae bacterium | reverse complement strand
TCCAGTTCATCCTCGCCAAGTACTTCCCTCATCACCACTTGTTGGTCCTTGTTCTCACCCATGATAGTGAGTTTTTTTACGTTGTCGCCTATTTCAAATTGCACGACTCTTTTTGATTTATTGCTTTCCATAACATTGAATTAAAAATTCAGCACATAATTAGTAAAAAAAAGGCAAATACTGACAAAAATGGATGTTGCAATTTTGAAAAACATCTCTTCAAAATTGAAAAACATAGAAATAAAGGCTATTTTGGATTGCTACAATGTCGCAATAAAATCGGAAGGGGAGCATCCCATGAACTTCACGAAGTTACGATAAACCGTATGTCTGCTCCTGAAACCAGCTTCAAAATAGAGCGACTTGTGATCTTGCGAAGGATCTTGACGTAGTTGAAGGACCAAGAAGTCTATGCGTTTCTTGTTTAAATAATCATTGAATGTTAATCCAGTATGCTCGCGAATGCATTTGGCCACATAGATGCGATTAGTTCCAATGGCCCTACTCAATGTCTCTACAGTAGCGTTAGGGTTTCGCCATTCTTCACATTCATCCATTATTTGACAGATGCGTGGCCATAAATCGCCAATATTGACATGTTTGTGTGGCGCACTGATAGATGGAGAGGAAACAGGCATCTGTATGGTTTGTGTAGGTGGCAAGACCCTGATGCCCAACTCATAACTAGTTAAATAAATCATGGTCAATAAAACCCATGCAAGATGCAAGTAAAAGAATAGAGGGAGGCTGGTTAAAGTATTGCCATAATAAAGAAAGGTCGTTACTTGGGAAATGAATGTGATCTTTCGAATCCATCGATAGTCAGCACTTGATTTGCGCCAATTGTAAGGAATGACGAGCAAAAACAGGGATATGATAGTGAGTAAAAACAAGCATACCAGTCGGAATACCACATCAATATCACCAATATGTGTCAACAAATCAGACCAACTTAGCAATTCTTGGAACTGCAATCCTGATACCAGAGTCAGAGTAGCCAACAAGGATGGGAGGAGAACAAGCACTTGCCACCAACCACGAAGCTGGCGAGGACGCATTACCTCTATCGGATAGCAAATGAACAAATTGATGGCCCAAAGACCAATAATGACCATCATTGGATCCAGTAAAATGTGCGAAAGAACAGGAAGCGAATTGCCGAAGGGAGAGGTTAGGTATATTATACAACACACTGTCAATAATAAAAAAATGATAGACAGGATGTTACGAGACCCATCTGAGGTCTCTTTTCGTCTTCGCCACAATAATATGCCACAAATTAGGCAGATAATGGAAAAGATAAAACTTATGATTTTCAATAATCCTGTTTCCATCGGTTTTTAATTATTCATATATAGATACTCCAATTTTAACGCAAAGATAGGGGTATAGGCTCAATAATACAAGAATCCCACAAAGTAACATGAAAGTTTTTTCAACAATTCCCCAGGAACACCATGGAATACATAATAAAGGGGAAGCTTGCGCTTCCCCAATCATTTAATTGTCTGATAATCCTTAGAAGTTCTCCTTCTTGATTTCGAAATAAGCCTGCGGATGCTTACATGCCGGACATTCCTCAGGAGCCTGTTTACCCACATGGATGTAACCACAGTTACGGCATTGCCAAACCACCTCGTCATCCTTAGCAAATACCTTAGCTGCCTCGATGTTCTTCACAAAAGCGAAATAACGCTCTTCGTGTCCTTTCTCAGCAATAGCGATACGGCGATACATCTCAGCAATATCGGGGAACCCTTCAGCATCAGCCACCTCAGCAAAATGAGGATAAGCCTCTGCCCACTCTTCGTGCTCACCAGCAACAGCTGCTTGTAAATTGTCAATAGTTCTGCCAATTACCCCAGCTGGGAATGAAGCGTTAATCTCTACATTACCACCTTCTAAGTACTTGAACATACGTTTTGCATGCTCCTTTTCTTGTTCAGCTGTTTCCAAAAAGATAGCAGCTATCTGTTCAAAACCTTCTTTCTTTGCGGCACTTGCAAAGAATGTATATCTGTTACGAGCCTGACTCTCACCTGCAAATGATGTAAGCAGGTTCTTTTCTGTCTGTGTGCCTTTTATGCTTTTAGCCATAGTTTTAATGAATTTAGTTAGTACTTTTGGCAAATATAATTCTTTTTCTTTATTTTTGTATCATAATACTCGAAAAATATGAACAAAAAGAAAAAACAGAATACTACTAAATATGCGGGGTCGGCTTTTGCAGTTATCTTAGCAGCCTTGCTATCATATTTCCCGATCAACAAACAGTTGAACGAACAGAAAACGATGAATGAACCTGCCAAACAGGAAATGGTAGTAGAGGATAATATGCAAGTGGAAACAGAGATTGATTTCCAAGAGGCTAATGCACAGATAGAAAACGGTCAAGGCGAGACAGTAATCAATACGGAAAACCTTGAGATTCCTGCCAAATTGAAAGACCGCTCTGAACGCATCCTAAAACGTACCAACTATACTGTTTCCTACAATCGTAACTGGAACTTGCCTAACTGGGTGGCATGGGAACTAAATAAGAATGAAACCAAGGGTAAGAACAATCGGAGAGATGAGTTTGTGGCAGATACTGAATTGCCTAAAGACAACCAGGTAGAACCCTGGGACTACTCTGGTTCAGGCTATGACCGCGGTCACATGTGTCCAGCAGGCGATAACCATTATAATGATAAAGCTATGAGTGAATCGTTCTATATGAGTAATATTTGTCCGCAAAACCACGATCTGAATAGCGGCAAGTGGAATGATTTGGAAATTGCTTGTCGCCGTTGGGCTAATCGTTATGGGGAGATATTCATTGTTTGTGGTCCAATCATTGATAAGCGGAAAGGCAAGACCATAGGCAAGAATCATGAAATCTTTGTTCCAGAACAGTTTTTTAAATGTATCTTGATAACCAGTACGAAGCCTGCTCGTGCCATTGGATACATTTTTGAAAACAATGGTTCTGACAGACCTTATAGAATTCATACCATTGATGAAATCGAAAAAATTACGGGAATGGACTTTTTCCCCAACCTACCAGACAGCATTGAAGATTTGATAGAAAGCCGTTATGAAGCAGGAGATTGGAGGTGGTATAATTAAATCATCCAGATAATGTGCTTTTTATATTATTTTTATCATTCTTTTACTTTTTGTTAAAAAAATTGCTTACCTTTGTGAAAATAATATAAATTCTTGTTTATATGAAACATCTTGTTGCATTGTTTATGATGATGTTGGTATGCTTGACAGCCTCAGCTAACATTATCATTGGAGGGTATAATACAGAGCCTTTAAAGGTGGAAATGCCTGAATGGAACTACAATCTCACTACATCTTCTAAACCAGCCCCTAAGATGAAACTGGGCAAACTGCCTATAGCTTCAACTATGTACAATACCGAAGCCACCAGAGATGTTTATAAATGGGCTACTACCAAACCAGGGATAAAACCATATAAGTTCATGGATGACATGACCTTTGTAGGTGTTCCTCTTTTTATTGGTGGTATCCTATTAAAGAGTGAGAAGAATGCTTTCCGGCAGAATTATAAAGACGAGTATCATGCCAATACCCGTTTGCTAACCAACTTCAAAAGTTCTATTGATGATTATACGCAGTATTTTGGACCTGCTATGACATTAGGTTTGAAAATCTTTGGATATGAAGGTCGTAGTGACTGGAGGCGTTTCTTTGTAAGCGCAGGTCTGTCATATGGTATTATGGGTCTATTTGTCAATACCATCAAATATTCAGCCAAAGAAATGCGTCCTGATGGATCTACTGCCAACTCATGGCCGTCTGGACATACAGCCAACTCATTTGTGGGAGCAACGGTTTTACATAAGGAATATGGTTTGACCCGTTCACCATGGTTCTCTGTAGCAGGTTACGGTATCGCTACGGCAACGGGTGTAATGCGTGTGCTCAACAACCGACACTGGATCAGCGATGTGATGTCAGGCGCCGGTATTGGTATTTTTGCTGGTGAGTTGGGTTATGCTTTAGCAGATTTGCTTTTCAAAGAAAAAGGGCTACTACGCAACGACTTGCAAGGTGACTTCAATAAACCTTCCTTCTTCTCCATCTCCATGGGTGTGGGCTTGGGGTCAAAAAGCATTGGTTTCAGTCTAAAAGACCTTAAATATGAATTAGAAGAGGAGCTTGACGATGATGAATTCATTAGAGTAGACTTCCGCAGTGCTACAACAGTGGATGCTGAAGGTGCGTATTTTTTTAATAAATATGTAGGTATTGGAGGACGCCTTCGTGTACGTACTATGCCTGCTAAGAATTGGGATGCGATAACCTATAAACCCGAACAAGCAAACTCCGAACTTACCAATGATCTGATGTATTATCTCAAGAGTGTCAATGGTTGGAGTGACACTACACCAGAATATGTTGCTACTAAAGATTTGATTATGGCTAACGGCAAAGACGTTGTTACTGACCAGGATATTTTGGTAGAGAGCGACCACTTGAGTGAGTTTGCAGCAAGTGTAGGTCTTTATTTCAACCTCCCTTTGAGCAAGCGTTTTTCTATAGGTACTAAAGTGTTGGTAGGTAGAAGTATCATGCAAGAACTTGACCTTGATGCCAAATATATGGGTAATATAAAAGATATCGGCTATAAAATGGAAGTCGTAGATGGAACACCTACCAGTCTGGCAATCACCAGATTCAATTCCACCAATGAAGACTATGAAGCACAATGGGACTATATGACAATGGGAGGTCAGATGAGCACCACCTATGGTACTGGTATTTCACTTACCTACCATTATAAGTCTAATTTCTCATGGAAACTGTTCTTCGACTATGATTATTCTCGCAAGACCTTTAACCTGAAATATGACCCCTACCGTTATCTTTATGTAGCAACTCCTAATATGGAAGAGTTATATGCTGGCTTGGGTATAAGCATTGATGCTTATGAGTTTGAAAAAACCAAAAAGTTACATTACTACACCATAGGTGGTTCATTTACGATCAATTTCTAAGAATAATCTCTTTTTATAACATAAGAATACCCCGTGTATTTCGGGGTATTCTTATTAATATCAATAAGATACAGAGCAAGCTATGCCCGAATCACGAACCAATGTCCCTATCCTGTCAAGTTCCTCATGGGTGGCTTTCCTCAAATCATGAGCAGGGGTTTCACGATCTATCGTGTAAATCATTACCTGGCTGGGTGCAATCTCCTTCACTTTCTCTAACCAAGGTAGCACAAAACAGTCAGAGGTATTATCCACATCCTGACCATTGTAAGTGCCTTTCATAAACATAGTCTGCACAATACACTTACCTTTAAAGGATTTCATGTTTTCAATAATTACATCCAGCGAGTAATTGCCAACAGGCCTATCTGTCAAGTGAATATAATTGATATTTACAGTGTCGAGCTTCAAGATATTATTATCTACTTTAGCCAAAGCCTCATGAACAGATGGTTTAAGAATCATTGTTGCATTACTCAGTACACTAACCTTAGCTTGGGGAAAATAATGATTGCGTAATTGCAATGTGTCAGCAATAATTTCAGGAAAATGAGGATGTAAAGTGGGTTCCCCGTTGCCAGCAAAAGTTAATACATCAGGGGCAGGGCCATTTTTTTGCATATCCTGCAACTTAGACTCAAGTGCTTCACGAACTTCCTGTCGTGTAGGCATTGGCTTCTTAGTACGATGGTCAACATTGAAACCACACTCGCAATAAATGCAATCAAACGAACACACCTTACCATCAGCTGGCAAGAGATTGATACCTAATGAGACACCCAATCTTCTGGAATGTACAGGACCAAATATAGGTGAAGGATAGATTACTGTCATTGTTTAGTTTTTATAAACAGGATACGAAGATACAAAATAAATTGATATTCTCAGCTAATAGACAAAAAAAAGGAGTTTCTCACGAAACCCCAATCCTTAATTAACCTTAAATCTTAATACTATGAAAAACACAATGCAAAGGTACGGATTTTGGAGGTATCTGCAAATTTTCCCTCCCAAATAACGTGTTTTATAACATGTTTTAGTACTTCATAGGCATTTGTTAAGGATTCAGGATGATTTATTGGCAAACTGATTACAATAATTAAAACTTCCTTCAAAAAAAAGAAGATAACGCAAAAAATCGTTATCTTTGCACTCAGATGTTTAAAGAAATGCTAACGTGAACGCAGATATTGAAATGACACCCATGATGAAGCAGTTCTTAGGACTGAAGGCCAAAAATCCTGATGCCCTAATGCTGTTCCGTTGTGGCGACTTCTATGAGACCTATTCGACAGATGCTGTTGAAGCTGCTGATATCTTGGGCATTACTCTTACCAAACGTGCCAATGGCAAGGGGAAAAGCATTGAGATGGCAGGCTTTCCTTATCATGCCCTCGATACCTATTTGCCCAAACTCATTAGAGCTGGTAAGCGAGTGGCGATATGCGACCAATTGGAAGACCCTAAGCTAACCAAGAAGCTGGTGAAGCGAGGTATCACAGAACTCGTTACTCCTGGTGTGGCCATCAACGACAATGTACTTAATTATAAGGAGAATAATTTCTTGTGTGCAGTTCACTTTGGCAAACAGAATCTTGGTATTGCCTTTTTAGACATCTCTACAGGTGAATTTCTTACGGCAGAGGGCGATGCAGAATATATCGACAAACTGCTTAACAACTTTGCACCCAAAGAAATATTATACGAACGGGGCAAACGTGAGGCTTTCGAACAACGGTTTGGTACTCGATATTACACATTCCAGTTAGACGACTGGGCTTTTAACGATAATACTTGCCGTGAAAAACTGCTGGAGCATTTCGAAGTAAAAACTCTCAAGGGCTTTGGGGTGGAACACCTTAAAAACGGCATTACAGCCAGTGGGGCCATCCTACAATACCTCACGATGACGCAACATACGCAGATTGCCCACATCACTTCTCTTGCTCGCATTGAGGAAGAACGTTTCGTAAGACTCGACAAGTTTACTGTGCGCAATCTCGAAATTATTGGCAGTATGAATGAAGGAGGCAGTTGTCTACTGAATGTCATCGACAAAACCATCTGCCCAATGGGAGCGCGCTTGCTTCGTCGTTGGATAGTGTTCCCACTGAAAGATGTGGCACCCATCAATGAACGCTTAGATGTGGTGGAGTATTACTTCCGACAACCTGACTTCAAGACACTCATAGAAGAACAACTTCATCTAATT
>OMSH01000107.1 GCA_900313715.1 uncultured Prevotellaceae bacterium | reverse complement strand
GGTTCCAAATCTATGATATTAATAAAGGTGAGATAGGCAAGGTAACAGATGTAGATAATTCCACCATCAATACATTGTTTGTGGTAGATCATAAGGGTACTGAGGTATTGATACCTGCACAAGAACACTTCATTGTAGAATTGGATCGTGAAGCTAAAGTTATTCGAATGGATTTGCCAAAAGGTTTATTAGAATTATGAAGAAGAGAATCGCGATATTAGGTTCAACAGGCTCCATCGGAACGCAAGCGTTGGAGGTGATAGAGGAACATAACGACCTTTATGAAGCCTATATCCTTACCGCCAATAATCAGGTGGATAAGTTGATAGAGCAAGCCAAGAAATACCAGCCAGAAGCTGTAGTTATTGCTAACGAGCAACACTATCCAGTGTTAAAAGATGCATTATCCGACTTACCCATCAAGGTATATGCAGGAGCAAAAGCCTTAGAGGAAGTGGTACAAGACGCACAAGTGGATATGGTGCTCACAGCATTGGTAGGGTTCTCTGGTTTGCGCCCAACGATTAGCGCCATTCGTGCCAAAAAGCCCATTGCGTTGGCTAACAAAGAAACGATGGTGGTAGCTGGTGAGCTCATCAACCAACTATGCGATGAGAACCGAGTGCCTTTGCTACCCGTTGACTCTGAACATTCGGCTATCTTCCAGAGTCTGCAAGGCAATGAGTACAACCGCATTGAGAAGATATTGTTAACAGCTTCTGGTGGACCATTCCGCACTTTTACCTACGAACAGCTGAAGACGGTAACGAAAGACCAGGCTTTGAAACATCCTAATTGGAACATGGGTGCCAAGATTACCATCGACTCAGCCTCAATGATGAACAAAGGGTTTGAAGTGATGGAGGCCCGTTGGCTTTTCCGTGTAAAGCCAGAACAGATAGAAGTGCTGGTGCATCCTCAAAGCATCATTCACTCAGCTGTACAATATGAGGATGGAGCCATAATGGCTCAGTTGGGTATGCCTGATATGCGAGTACCTATCCAATATGCATTCTCCTACCCCTTGCGTTTGAAATCGTCTTTTCCTCGTATAGACTTTACAAGATATGCACAACTTACCTTCGAGAAGCCTGATACAGAGAAATTCCTCAATTTGGCTTTGGCATATGAGGCAATTAGACGCGGAGGCAATATGCCTTGCATCGTCAATGCGGCTAACGAAATTGTCAATGCAGGCTTCTTACATGACCAGATATCTTTCCTCGGCATGAGTGAGGTGATTGAAAAAACAATGGAGCGTACTACGTTTGTGTCAAAGCCTACATTAGAAGACTACCTGGCTACGGATGCTGAGGCAAGAAAAGTGGCAACGGAATTAATGAAAATTTAGAGTATTATTTTAAGTATTTTATGAAGAAACTGGTTTTATTTGTAGCAAGTACATTAACTTTGGGTACAGCTTTTGCTCAGAAGCTGAATCCCAACAACGTGGACGAGATTGTAAAGGCTATGACTCTTGAAGAGAAAGCCGAGCTGATCGTTGGTGGTGGCTGGGGCAGCATGACTGCCGGAGCCATGACTGCTTCTTCTGAAGTATTGGTTCCTGGTGCCGCTGGTACCACCAATGCTATCGAACGTTTGGGTATTCCTGCTACCGTTCTTTCTGATGGCCCTGCAGGTGTTCGTATCAGTCCTACCCGCAAAGGTACTGACAAGACTTTTTATGCTACAGGTTTCCCTGTAGGAACTTCTTTGGCCAGCACTTGGAACACCGAATTGGTAGAGCAAGTGGGCAAAGCTATGGGCAACGAGGTGTTGGAGTATGGTATTGATGTATTACTGGCTCCTGGCATGAACATCCATCGTAATCCTCTGAACGGACGCAACTTCGAGTATTATTCAGAAGATCCGTATCTGACTGGTAAGATCGCTACAGCCTATACCAAGGGTATCCAAAGCAATGGTGTTGGTGTAAGTATCAAACACTATGCAGCCAATTCTCAGGAAACCAACCGTATGAATGTTGACTCACGTGTTAATCAACGTGCTTTGCGTGAGATCTATCTTAAAGCATTTGAAATGGTAGTAAAGGATGCAGACCCTTGGACTGTAATGTCTTCTTACAATAAACTGAACGGTAAATATACCCAGCAGGATCGTGAATTACTGACTGACCTGCTTCGTACCGAATGGGGATTCAATGGTATTGTGATGACCGACTGGACGATGGTTCGCGACATAGCAGCTCAGGTACATGCTGGCAATGACTTGATGGAACCCGGTATGCCTCAACAGAAAGCCGACTTGATTAAGGCCGTAAACGAGGGAAAGGTAAGTATGGAAGATGTAGATATTTGCGTTAAGCGCATTTTGCAGTACATCGTACGCACCCCTCGCTTCAAAGGCTATAAGTACTCTGACGCACCAGATCTCAAGGCTCATGCCCAGGTAACCCGTAACTCAGCTGCAGAGGGTATGGTTCTACTGAAGAATGATAATAACACCCTACCAATAAAGGATGCAAAGAAAGTGGCCCTATTTGGCATCACTTCTTATAACTTCATAGCAGGTGGTACAGGTTCTGGTAACGTAAACAAGGCATATACCATTGACCTGCTCACCGGATTGAAGAGTGCAGGTTATGAAGTGAATGAGGAACTGAAGAATGTTTATCAAAGCTACACTACTTACGAGCGTAATCGTCAGGCCGCAGCTCGTCCTGCTGTTGGTGGTATGTTGGCAATGATGAGTTTGGGTGAAGCAGCCCTGAGCGAAATGCCTATCGAACGTGCCATTATCGACAAGCAGGTGGCAGCTAACGACATCGCCATTGTGACCATTGGCCGCAATGCCGGTGAAGGTGGCGACCGTAATGTGCCTAACGACTTCAATCTTTCTGAGGTAGAGCGTCAGTTACTGAATGATGTAACTGAAGCATTCCACTTAGCAGGCAAGAAGGTGGTAGTAGTGCTGAATATCGGTGGTGCTATCGAATCTGCTTCTTGGAAGAATATGCCAGACGCTATTTTGTTGGCTTGGCAACCAGGTCAGGAAGGTGGTTATTCTGTAGCCGACATTCTGAGTGGCAAGGTAACACCATCTGGCAAGCTTACTATGACTTGGCTCAACAACTATATGGATGACCTTTCTTCAAAGAACTTCCCGTATGACCAGAAGTCTGATGGCATGATGGGTATGGGTAGCAATATTCGTGGCGAGCAAAAGAACGTCACCTATGCAAACTACGAGGAAGGCATCTGGGTAGGTTATCGCTACTTCAACACCACAGGTAAATCTGTTTCTTATCCGTTTGGTTATGGTTTGAGCTACACCACTTTCGAGTATAGCGCTCCTAAGGTAACTCCTACCAAGGATGGTTTCCGTGCTACCATCACTGTAAAGAATACTGGCAAGGTAGCTGGTAAGGAAGTAGTTGAACTATATGTATCTGCACCTGCTGGCAACTTAGTAAAACCAGAGCAAGAGTTGAAGGGTTTTGCAAAGACTAAGGAATTACAACCTGGGGAGAGCCAGACTTTGACAATAGATGTTACGCTCTATTCTTTGGCATCGTTCAATGATGCAGTTGACCAATGGGAAACCGCAGCTGGCAACTATACCGTAAAGTTTGGAGCTAATGTAGAGGACATTCGTTGCACCGCTCCTTTCAGATTGGCTAAAGAGCAGACTTGGAAGGCTTTAGATATCCTTAAACCTGAGAAGGAGATCAAGGAGATTGCCGTTAAATAATTGAATGAGTTAAACGACATACTCGCTGAGATAAGTGGCTGGCTTTGGGGTTGGCCCATGATTATCATGTTGTTGGGAACGCACCTGTATCTTACGTTCAGGTTGCGTTTCCCTCAACGCATGATCTTTACTGCTATACGCCTTTCCATAAAGAAAGACCCAGGTGCCTCTGGGGATGTGTCTCAGTTTCATTCTTTAGCTACTGCTTTAGCAGCTACCATAGGTACTGGTAACATAGTGGGAATGGCTACCGCAATAGCTTTAGGTGGTCCGGGTGCTGTGCTTTGGTGTTGGCTAACAGGTGTTTTTGGCATTTCAACCAAATATGCTGAAGGTTTATTAGCTATCAAGTATAGGATCAAGTCTACTGATGGCAAGATGCAAGGAGGCCCCATGTATGCTTTAGAACGTGGTTTAGGATGGAAATGGTTGGCTGTGCTCTTCGCGCTTTTTACTGCTATTGCCTCTTTTGGCATCGGTAATATGGTGCAAGCCAACGCCATATCTACCGTTACGGCAGAGTCTTATCAGATATCCCCCTTCCTCACAGGTGCTGGCACATGCATACTTACGGCATTGGTAGTAATCGGAGGAGTGAAGAGCATCGCAAGGGTTTGCGGAATGCTTGTACCTTTTATGGCATTTTTTTATGTCATTGGATGCATTGCCATCTTGATAATTAATGCCGATTACATCTGGCCAGCGTTAAAACTTATCTGTGTTTCCGCCTTTACTCCCACAGCTGCAGGTGGAGGTTTTATAGGAGCAACAGTAATGACTGCTGCACGTTTTGGTATAGCTCGAGGATTATTTTCAAATGAGTCAGGTATGGGTTCTGCTCCTATTGTGGCGGCCGCTGCTCAAACGCGCAACCCAGTTCGTCAAGCTTTGGTATCTTCATCGGGAACATTTTGGGATACTGTGATAATATGTGCCCTTACGGGGATGGTTATAGTTAGCAGTGTGCTTGCTTATCCCGACATCAGTTTCGACAATGGTGCTACCCTCACCAAGATGGCATTTTCCAAAATTCCATATTTCGGCACACCTCTCTTGACCTTTGGTTTAATGACTTTCGCCTTCTCCACTATCTTGGGGTGGTGCTATTATGGCGAACGAGCTGTTGAATACCTCAAAGGTAAGCGTTGGGTTACCATCTATCGCATACTTTTCATTATTGCAGTATTCCTCGGCAGTGTAGCTAACCTCGCCATTGTATGGAACTTGGCTGACTGTATGAATGCCCTAATGGCCATCCCAAATCTCATCTCATTGTTATGTCTGAGTGGCATCATTGTTCAGGAGACCAAGAAGTATCTTTGGGACGGGCAATTAGACAAAGATATGGACGAAGATAGTTATTGACTTAATATGTCGAAACAAGAAAGGAATGAAAGAGGCATATACCATAACATCACCGAAAACCTTACGGGCAACGATTAACCTACCAGCATCAAAGAGTATCAGTAACCGTGCTTTGATACTTAGAGCATTGGCACATGGCAAGCTGCCCATAGATAACCTCGCAGATTGTGATGACACAATGGTCATTATTAAAGCCTTCCATGAGGGCAATGAGATTATTGACATCAAGGCTGCAGGCACGGCCATGCGCTTCCTAACGGCTTTTTATAGCACACAGCCTGGCACCCACATACTGACAGGGACAGAGCGTATGAAGCAACGTCCCATAAGTATTTTGGTGGATGCACTTAGACTATTAGGAGCACATATTGACTATGTCGAAAAGGAAGGCTTCCCCCCCTTGCGTATTACTGGCAGTCAACTCCAAAGCAAAGAACTGATTTTGCCAGGCGATGTGAGTTCGCAATATATCTCAGCCTTACTGATGATAGCTCCTACTCTGCCCAACGGACTGAAATTGAAGTTGACCGGACATGTTACCTCTCTGCCATACATTGACATGTCGCTTCAGCTCATGCACGAGTTTGGAGCGTCGGCTCATAGAAGCGAGAGTAGCTATCCCATGCTGATTGAGGTAGAGCCAGGAGGATATCAGGATATTCCCTATATCATAGAGAACGATTGGAGTGCAGCTTCTTATTGGTATGAAATGGTGGCACTGAGTCAAGACTCCCAAGCCCAAGTTACTATGCCTCATCTAAAAAAAGAAAGTACGCAAGGAGACTGCAAAGGAGCTGAACTATTCAGTCTATTAGGCGTACAAACTGACTATACAGAGGAAGGTATTTGCATTTAT
>OMSH01000168.1 GCA_900313715.1 uncultured Prevotellaceae bacterium | reverse complement strand
CGCGAAAAGATATTGCTCACCACCACGGCTATCAGGATACCGATGGCATAGAGCGAAATCATGGCCAGTGAACGGTACTGCAGGGAAAAGAAGGTGCCTGTTATCATTATATAAATAGGTAGGCGAGCCGAGCACGACATGAATGGCAGAATCATCATGGTGATAAGGCGCGAACGGCGGCTCTCGATGGTACGGGTTGCCATGACTGCGGGTACGTTACAGCCGAAGCCCATGATAAGGGGGATGAACGACTTGCCATGCAGTCCCATCTTGTGCATCAGTTTGTCCATGATAAATGCGGCACGTGCCATATAGCCTGAGTCTTCCATCAAAGAGATGAAAAAATAGAGTATCAGTATCTGGGGCAGGAACACAATGACTGATCCCACACCGCCTATCACACCATCCACCAGCAACGAGCGCAACGAGCCTTCGGGCATAGTGCTGCTCACCACTTCACCTATCCATGCTACACCAGCCTCAATCCAGTCCATGGGATACTGGCCCAGCTCGAAGGTAACCTCAAACATCAGGAACAGCATCAGGAAGAAGATGGGGAAACCCAGCCACTTGTTCGACAGGATACTGTCTATCAGATGGGTTGTCTTGTACGTGTCCACCACCTTGCCCTCGGCAAAGCCTGCCTCTGCCAAAGCGCCATGAATAAATCCGTATTTGGCATCCATAATGGCGGTCTCGGCATCTTGCCGGGTGTCTTGTTCTATCTGGACAGCCGCCTGCTTACGGGCTTCCAGGATAACATCTGCATTGGGCTGGTCGGCGATGATCTGTTCCACCGACGTATCATTTTCCAGCAACTTAATGGCCAGGTAGCGGGTGGAATAGAGCTGACGCAGATGCTCGTTCTCCTTCAACGGTACCTGAACGGTATTGATGCCTCGCTCTACATACTGACCATGATTGACATGGATATGACGGTAATAGTTCTTCAACGGACGACTGCCCTCGGCAAAGTCCTCGATATGATGTTGAGGCGACTTGGTAGCATAAGTATCATGCCATTCCTTGATTTCCTTCGCTACCTCGGGATTGATGTTACCCTTCTCATCGATAAAGTCGGCTCCCTCATACATATTGATAATAATATGGAAGAGCAAATCTACATTCATGCCCGTCTTGAAGGAGGTAGGTATCATTGGCACGCCGAACAGCGAACTCAGGGTCTCGATATTCACCCTGTCGCCACGATGTTCAAACTCATCGTACATGTTCAAGGCACATACCATACGCAGGTTCATATCTACCAGCTGGGTGGTGAGGTAGAGGTTGCGTTCCAGGTTGCTGGCATCAATGATGTTGATGACAATATCTGGGCGTTTGTCGAACAGATGCTGGCGTACGTAGAGTTCCTCAGGACTGTAGCACGACAACGAATAGGTACCGGGGAGGTCGGTGAGGTTGAACTCATAGCCTTCAAACGTGGCACGGGCTTCGGTAGCATCAACCGTCACTCCGGCATAGTTGCCCACCCTGCCGTGTGCGCCGCTAGCGAAGTTGAAAAGGGAAGTCTTTCCGCAATTGGGGTTGCCAATGAGCGCCACATTGATGATGCGACGTTTTTGCTTGGCCAGTATGAGCTTGTAATCCGTGAAAAGATTGCCGGCAGGTAAGTCATTAGCATCCAGGCTGCCTTGTTGTCTTTCGTGTTCTGCCTCTGCTTCCGAGATGATTTCTATCAGTTCTGCCTCATCGTGCCTGAGTGACACCTCATAGCCCATCAGCTTATACTTTACCGGGTCTTGCAGGGGGGCATTGAGCAATACCTCCACCTCTTTTCCCTTGATAAAGCCCATCTCAATCACACGTTTACGGAAGCCACCGTGGCCCAACACTTTCACGATAACGCCTTTCTCACCAGTCTTCAGCTCAGATAATTTCATACTTTTCTTGGTTTATGATGCAAAGATAGTGTTTTGGCCTCCAAAACACAAACTATTTAGAACGATTTAAAAGAAAAGGGAAACAATATACCTACTATTAGGTATTGGGTATAGAAAAAAAATGTATTTTTGCCGAGAGAATATGTTGAAGCGAAAAGTAAGGCAGTTTATCGAACGGAAGAGTTTGTTGCAAAAAGGCGACAAAGTACTGGTGGCACTGAGCGGTGGAGCCGACTCAGTGGCATTGCTGCGTGTACTGCTGCAATTGGGTTACGCTTGCGAAGCAGCCCACTGCAACTTCCACTTGCGAGGCGCAGAGTCCAATCGTGACGAGGCGTTTGTCACCGCATTGTGCCAACAACTGAATGTACCTTTGCACGTGAAACGGTTCCAGACGAAGGCGTACGCCAGAAAAAACGGTATCTCTATCGAAATGGCGGCACGTGACCTCAGGTATGATTGGTTTGCAACCTCAGCCAAGAAACTTGACTGCGCGGCGATTGCCGTTGCCCATCACCAAGACGACAGCATCGAGACCTTCCTGCTGAACCTCATCAGGGGCACGGGTCTCAAGGGCCTGCAAGGTATGCATCCCATCAACGGCGCCATCGTTCGTCCTTTGTTGTGCGTGAACCGTCAAGAAATCCTTGACTACTTGCAACACCTGGGACAAGCCTATGTAACCGACAGCACCAACCTGCAAACCGACTTTACCCGCAACAAGATACGCCTGGAACTGCTGCCGTTGCTGGAAAGCATCAACCCTGCCATCAAGCAGCGGCTGCTGCTGACCATGGATCACTTGAAAGAAGCACTCCTTATTTATAATAGCGGCATTAATGAGGGGTTGATGAGGGTGTTGGACAAAAAGGGCATCAACATCGAGAAACTGCTGGCAGAACCATCGCCACAAAGTCTGCTATATGAGTATCTGTCACCCTCGGGGTTCAACGAAACGCAGATCAACGACATCATGCAGACCTTGCAAGGGCAGTCGGGCAAGGTGTTTACCGGCAAGGATGTGCGTGTGGTCAAAGACCGTACTCACTTGATAATGGAAGAAATAAAAGAGCCTACCCCACCCGAGCTTGAGCAGGAAGAGCTGCCTTATACCCCCGACTTTGTCATCCCCAAAGACAAAGACACGGCCTGCCTGGATGCCGACAAGCTGAAAGGAGGAGTGCAAGTGCGGCTATTTCAACCTGGTGACTGGTTCATTCCCTTTGGCATGAAGGGTAAGAAACTGGTGAGTGACTTCCTGACTGACCAGAAAAAGAGTGTTAGCGAAAAAGCCCGCCAGTATGTGCTTTGCTGTGAAAGCGAAGTGGCATGGGTGATTGGCGAACGCATCGACAACCGCTTCAGGGTGGATAATCATACAAAAAGAGTGATTTTATTTAGAAAAAAGAGCGAAACATTATGCTGATATTCTAAATTTATTTACTACCTTTGCACCGTTGAAAAAAAATAAACCCTTTCTTCAACGATTTCCCTTAAAAACACATTTATAATTTTCCATGTATAATATCGTTCAATTAAACGAAAAGTCATTGACTGACTTACAAGCCATAGCTAAAGAGCTGGGCATTACCAAAACAGACTCCTTGAGCAAGGAGGATTTAGTTTACAAAATTCTTGACGAACAAGCTATCTCTAATGCCAATAAAATAGCGGCCAAAGACAAGCAGAAAGAAGAGAAGACCAAGCGTAAGCGTGTGACCGTAACCAACGGCAAGTTGAATAAAGTGTTCTCTGCCAACAAGGAAGGCACCATCTCACGCGAGGAACAGCCTGTTTCTGTAATACAGAAGAAAGTTGTCGAACAGCCAGTAGCTAATGTGGCCCAGGCAGCTGAGCCCGCCATAGCAGCAGAACCTGTCAAGGCGGCAGAGCCTGTCAAGGAAGCAGAGCCTGTAGAAGCAAAGCCAGCTCCTGCCAAGGCGGCAAAGCCTGTGGGAAGACCTTCCAAGAAGCAGAAGACTGCTGAGGCACCCGCTACAGAAGAGAAGCCAGCAGCAGTAGCTGCTCCTGCCCCAAAGGCAGAGGCACCCGCAGCACCTGCTGAAAGTGCAGCACCTGCTGAAGCTGCTGAACCTGCTGCCAACGCCAAGCGCAGAGGCCGCCCTCGTAAGGCACTCGACGTAGAGAAGGTGCTGGAGCGCATACAGCAGAAGAATGCTGCCAAGCTGGAGATTGAGAAAGCTGCCGAATTTGCGGCTACCCCGGCACAGAAGACACAAGATACTGCTCCTATGCCAGCCAGTACGTTCATACCTATCGAGGACCTGCCCAGCGATGGGAAAGAGGTTCCTGCAGAACTGATCGGCAAGTTTAACACTCCCAAGACAGACAACGCCCCTGTAAGGCCTCAACCTCAGTATAACAACCGTCCTTACCAGCAACCGGTTCAGCAAAATGCTCAGCAGAATGCCCAGCAGAACAACGAGAACCAAGAGAAGCGTCAGCCGTTGTACGACTTCGAAGACATCCTGCAAGGATGGGGCGTGCTGGAAATCATGCAGGATGGTTATGGGTTCCTGCGTTCATCCGACTACAACTACCTTTCTTCTCCCGACGACATCTATGTATCTCAGTCGCAAATCAAGCTGTTTGGCTTGAAGACGGGCGATGTGGTGGAAGGTGTGATTCGTCCGCCCAAGGAAGGTGAGAAATATTTCCCATTGGTGAAGGTGAACAAAATCAATGGCCTGAATCCCGATAACGTGCGCGACCGCGTGCCGTTCGAACACCTCACCCCACTCTTCCCCGAAGAGAAGTTTACGTTGTGCAAGGGTGACGGACGCGACAGCATCGATGCACGCATCGTTGATCTTTATACGCCAATCGGCAAGGGACAGCGTGCCTTGATTGTGGCACAGCCAAAGACCGGTAAGACCACCTTGATGAAAAACATCGCCAATGCCATCGCAGCCAACCATCCTGAAGTATATATGATGGTACTGCTTATTGACGAGCGTCCTGAGGAGGTGACCGATATGGCACGCACCGTAAATGCTGAGGTGATATCATCTACTTTCGATGAACCGGCTGATCGCCACGTAAAGATTGCCAACATCGTATTGGAGAAAGCCAAGCGATTGGTAGAATGCGGTCACGACGTGGTAATCTTCCTCGACTCCATCACCCGATTGGCTCGCGCTTATAACACCGTGGCTCCTGCTTCAGGCAAGGTGCTCTCTGGTGGTGTGGATGCCAACGCACTGCACAAGCCCAAGAGTTTCTTCGGTGCTGCCCGTAACATCGAAGGGGGTGGTTCGCTCACCATCTTGGCTACAGCCCTCACTGAGACGGGTTCAAAGATGGACGATGTGATTTTCGAGGAGTTCAAGGGTACTGGCAACATGGAGTTGCAGTTGGACCGCACACTCAGCAACAAGCGTATCTTCCCAGCCATCAACGTTATCCTGTCAAGTACGCGTCGTGACGACCTGCTGCAAGACCAGCTTACCCGCGACCGTATGTGGGTAGCTCGCCGCTTCATGGCAGACATGACTCCACAGGAGGCAATCGAGAAGGTAAAGGGATTAATGGAACAGACCCGCAACAACCAAGAGTTCCTGATGAACATGAATTCTTAATTCTTAGCAACAATGTTTGAAAATTTAAGTGACAGATTAGAACGGTCGTTTAAGATACTGAAAGGTGAAGGCAAGATTACCGAGATAAACGTTGCCGAAACCCTCAAGGATGTACGTAAGGCGTTGCTTGACGCCGATGTGAACTACAAAGTAGCCAAGACATTCACCGACACTGTGAAGCAGAAGGCTTTGGGACAGAGCGTGCTGACCGCCGTGAAACCCAGTCAGCTGATGGTGAAGATTGTGCACGACGAACTGGCTACCCTGATGGGTGGCGAGACTGCCGAGATAAACCTTACCAACAAGCCTGCCGTTATCCTGATGTCTGGTTTGCAAGGTTCTGGTAAGACCACCTTCTCCGGCAAACTGGCCCGTATGCTCAAGACCAAGAAGAACCGTCGCCCGCTGTTGGTGGCCTGCGACGTCTATCGCCCTGCTGCTATCGAGCAGTTGCGTGTGCTGGCAGAACAGATTGGGGTACCTATGTACTCTGAGCCTGAGAGCAAAGACCCTGTAAGCATTGCCCAGCATGCCATTGCCGAGGCAAAGGCCAAGAGCTACGACCTGGTGATTGTCGATACCGCCGGTCGCTTGGCTGTGGATGAGGAGATGATGAACGAGATAGCTGCCATCAAGGAGGGCATCAACCCTGATGAAATCCTCTTCGTGGTGGATTCGATGACTGGTCAGGATGCCGTGAACACCGCCAAGGAGTTTAACGACCGCCTCGACTTTACGGGTGTGGTACTGACCAAGCTTGATGGCGACACCCGCGGTGGTGCGGCTCTGTCTATCCGCACGGTGGTAAACAAGCCTATCAAGTTTGTGGGTACAGGTGAGAAGCTGGAAGCCATCGACCAGTTCCATCCAGAGCGTATGGCAGACCGTATCCTCGGTATGGGTGACATCGTTTCGTTGGTGGAACGTGCCCAAGAACAATACGATGAGGAAGAGGCAAGACGCCTGCAGAAGAAGATCCAGAAGAACCAGTTTGATTTCAACGACTTCTTAGGTCAGATTGCCCAAATCAAGAAGATGGGTAACCTCAAGGATCTGGCTGCCATGATTCCTGGTGTGGGCAAAGCCATCAAGGACATCGACATCGATGACAATGCCTTCAAGAGCATTGAGGCCATCATCCACTCCATGACTCCTCAGGAACGTACCCATCCTGAAGTACTGAACACCTCTCGCCGTCAGCGTATCGCGAAAGGCAGTGGTACGGATATTCAGGAGGTGAACCGCCTCATCAAGCAGTTCGACCAGATGCGTAAGATGATGAAGACCGTTACCAGTGGCAAGATTCCGCAGATGGGACAGATGATGAGACAAGGAGGAAGACGCTTTTAACCATTAGCAGTTAGCCAATAATTATCAATTTTCAATTCTCAATTCTACACATGACATTAATTGACGGAAAAGCTGTATCAGCACAAATTAAGCAAGAAATTGCCGCCGAGGTAGAACAAATCGTCGCTGCAGGAGGCAAACGCCCTCATCTGGCTGCCATCTTGGTGGGACACGATGGCGGTAGCGAGACCTATGTGGCCAACAAGGTAAAGGCCTGTGAGGCATGTGGGTTCAAGTCATCCCTTATCCGCTATGAGGCGGATGTCACCGAAGCCGAACTGCTGGCAAAGGTAGAGGAACTTAACCAGGATGCCGATGTAGATGGTTTCATCGTGCAATTGCCGTTGCCAAAGCACATCTCTGAGCAGAAGGTCATCGAGGCTATCGACTACCGCAAGGATGTGGATGGATTCCACCCTATCAACGTAGGACGCCTGGCCATTGGCCTGCCTTGCTATGTTTCTGCCACCCCTAACGGCATCATCGAACTATTGCGCCGTTACAACATCGAGACATCGGGCAAGAAGTGCGTGGTATTAGGCAGAAGCAATATCGTGGGCAAACCCATGGCTACCCTGATGATGCAGAAGGCCAACCCGGGCGATGCCACTGTGACCGTGTGCCACAGCCACAGCCGTGACTTGAAGAAGGAATGTCAGGAGGCCGATATCATCATTGCTGCTATAGGCAAACCCAACTTCGTGACGGCCGACATGGTGAAGGAAGGTGCCGTAGTCATTGACGTAGGTACCACCCGTGTGCCTGATGTTACCAAGAAGAGCGGATTCCGCCTCAATGGCGATGTGCAGTTCGACGAGGTGGCGCCCAAGTGTTCGTTCATCACACCTGTGCCTGGCGGTGTAGGGCCTATGACCATCGTGTCACTGATGAAAAACACACTATTGGCAGGCAAGAAAGCCATATATCAATAAAAAAACAGGGCAAAACTTTTGTTATTTCAAAGTTTTGCCCTATCTTTGCAACCGCATTCGAAAAGAATGTATATATGGTGCCCGTAGTTCAGTCGGTTAGAGCGTCAGATTGTGGTTCTGAATGTCGTGGGTTCGAGTCCCACCTGGCACCCTGAACAAACAGAAAAGCGAAATGGTTAGCCATTTCGCTTTTTTGTTTATATGCAACGCTACGGTTACAACTAAAGTGTTCTATTATGGTATTGTTATCTGGATTATCTTATTCTTCCCAGCCTCAAAGTCTTCCTTGAACGGCATCTCAGGGATTACCTTCATATCACCGTTAGCATCCTTGAAAGTGATTCTCACGAAGAACTCCTGGTCATCACCCGGAATCACTTTCCAATTACCACCAGTGGCAGGCAGCGGGTCCTCTTCTTTCACAAACACGACTTCAGTTTTGTCAGTCTTCGTGGTTATCTCACTCCAATCGCCTGTGTAAAGGTTCAGCTTACCAGCCGTTTGGATGCCACCCTTCCATCCGAACACCTCAAGCTTCTGCAAAACCAAGCCGGCATCATCGACGATTTCGAAACTGAGGGCTGCAAGGGCATGAGCGAAGTCCAAAGTTACCTTATCGGTTAAAGTTGGCTTCACCTGATTAACAGCCTTGGCATATACCAAGTCATATCCTGGTAAATTAGAAGGCGAGTTATATGTCACCCAAGGGTCACCTACAAAATTGGCAGGAGAGAAACCTGTAATATTATAGGTAGTTCCGGCAGCTATATAAGGAGCGTAGGCAAAGAAAGACAGTTTGTCAACATGGTTACTCTTGGCAGTAGCACCTGTCTCGTTGGGCCAATACTTCAGGGGCGTGTAGGTCCACACAGGATCAACGGCATTAGTACCGGTCACCAACTGGTTATGCATGAAATTGGCAGTAGTGGCAGGAGAGCCATATGCCCCATCAGTCGCACCATTACCATTAGAATAATAGGTAAAGACACCAAAGCCACCGGCTTGTGCTACCATTTGCGGACTGGTCATCCTTTCTTCATTAGCCCTTGTCGTCGCATCATCGTCAGTAGCTGTAAAAAGCACGGGTACGGGAGCTTCTTGAGGCAAGAAGAGTTCATCCTTGTCTGAAGAGCAAGCTGTCACGACTGTAGCAACTGCCATTAAAAGCCACTTGGATATAATATGCTTTCTCATAGTTATATTTCCTTCTTAAAAATCACTCCGTTAGAACACCTCGTCAGTACTTCTCATATTAACTGGCAAATCTATGTCATCCCAATTGTTTACAGTTACCGTAAACTTCACGCTGGTAAGGCCGATGATGGCCACCAAAGTGTTGCCAGTACCTTGCAGGAACGGAATCTCAACATTTTCCTGCACAATGTCGTTAGTAACATCAGATGTGCCGGTCACTACATGATATACCAATCTTACATTATACTTGTAGGTAGCAGAACCATTAATAGGTATGAACATCAGCGGACCGTCCAGCAATGACTCGCTGGTGGTGGTCACACCTGCTCCACCTGCACCATATTTCTTGGCATCCTTGATTTTGATGTTATTGTTGTTAGCCGCAGTCGCGTCATATTTAGTGGTGATTTCCCAACCTGCACTTGAAGAGGACGAATAGGTGGTGTTCAAGTTAAAAATACCTTCCAAGCCCAACAGCTTGTCAGCATCGGTCTGCTGTGGAATCAGGTATAAGCCTTCCACATATACCTTGGTATTGGGATCCAAAGTACCACCCCCCGGCAACTGCTCGACTGACAGCTGTGCCTTTATATCCAGCTTCGTAAGAGCATGGTAGAATTTCATATTCACCTTTTCGCCGATAGCCTTCTTGGTCAGATTCAGCAAAGGCTGACCTGTAGTCGGATCTACAGCCCACATCAAATCAACACCTTTTGAAGGGTCATCGGGAGATACACGATATGATACTTTGGCATCGCCGGCAGCAGTCACGGAAGTAAAGGCATAGATACCCGGATCTGTTCCGCTCAGCACACTGGTATAAGGGGCATAAGCCAGGAAAGAGAGCTTGTCGGTATGCTCACTTGTGGCTCCATTGCCATCGGTTGTTGTCTCATTGGGCCAATACTTGATAGGTGAATAAGTCCAACTGACACCTGCATCAGCTGAGGCAACCTCCTGGTTATACATGAAACTGGGGGTTGAAGCACTGCTGTACGCACCATCAGTCGTATTATTCCCATCATGATAGTAGGCAAATACGCCAAAACCATAAGTAGCCAGATCAGACTTCGAAGTGATTTCTGCACGTGTATCAGCATCAAATAGCTGCACACTGGTTTCAAAAGCCACAGGCACTTTGTCTTTTTGTGTCACGTCAATGGAGGGCTCATCATCCATGATAGCATCTTTGGCGCATCCCATGAAAGCTATGGTGGTCATCAGAGCCACTGCCCATCTGTATAATGTTATCTTCTTCATCTTCTCTGCGTATTTATTATGTTACCGAAATTCAAGGTATAGCCTTTTGCGTATGCTGGAAGTGATATGCCTCCAGCAATATTCGTGTCAAGTTCTATGTAAGCACGATGTGCAGGAATGTTCGTTGAGGTGTACATCCAGAAACCAACATTGCGTGAGGTTTTCTCTCTACCCAATGTCAGGACGCTATAGGAAACGATGGTTTTATCAGTCAATGTTCCGGTCAGCAAGTTAACAGACGGAGCACCTGGTACTGTCGGGTTGATTCTATTGTTTTCGCTCCATAAGAACTCTGGGAGTGCCACAACACCTGTAGTAGGATTACACGTATATTTCCATCCATGATACTCTCGCTGATAATTCTTCTTGAAGGCGTAGAACCCGGGGTTGGCTGACACGACATATACAGGTGTATTGGCAG
This sequence comes from uncultured Prevotellaceae bacterium, assembly GCA_900313715.1. Classification (GTDB taxonomy): domain Bacteria; phylum Bacteroidota; class Bacteroidia; order Bacteroidales; family Bacteroidaceae; genus Bacteroides. The sequence goes on along the minus strand of OMSH01000168.1, from coordinate 1,561 downwards.
GCAACACATCGCCAGGTGCTGCATACTGCAACGTGTTCAGCTGGTCGGTTGTATAGGCATTACCATCAGCATCTATGGAGATTTCTCCCATATCTTTCACACCTGTCAGCACGTATGCAGTTACGCCCTCTGGCACGATGGATTCATATTGCAAGTAAATGGTGCCTGAATAGTATGTGTGTGCACCCGTAGGAGCTCCTGAATCAGGACTGATGTACATGATATAGGTATTGCCCGTAACCGTTACATCCATCATCTTTCGAGCGGGATCCCAAAATTTGGTATCGTAATCATAGGTGATGGTCTTTTCATATAGATCCAGATCCCTCTTCTCGCGATCCGAAGTAGTAATTACCAAATACTTTTTATTACTGCCATCCGTATAAATAGATGCATCATTGGCAACGATACCACCGTCGATAAACAAGTTAGAAAACCTATTGATATCTTCTGTTGGGAGAGCATTGGGCAGATAGATAGCCACTTTTTTCCTATCAAATACCACCAAATCTTCCACTGACCTCTGGTCGTCAATATTAAACGTTGACGTAACTGACGTATTGTTACTTAAATCAAGCGTCAAAAAACGATTATGGCGCAACTCAATCTCCTTCAACAGAGGGTTTGCATGTAAATTGAGCACACTTAGGTTATTATCCCTACAGAGAAGCTTATCTATATTTGGCATGTGCTCTATATGCTGAATCTCACTAATCAACATCGAGACATGACCGCTTTGCTCATTCATCTCCTTATATTCACCTGTGGATTTATCAAGTCTGACGTAGGCTCCACCGTTTAGCTGCATCTGTGTCAGTACAGGAAAAGTCAATGCTTTATGATAGCTGGCATATCCAGCTCTGTTAGCAATGATTTTCTGTAATTTTGTGTGTATAGCAGGATCTACTCCTAAATCCAAAAAAAGGTTATTAGAAGCTTCTACTTTCAATAATTCTGTATTAGTACTCAAATCTACATAGGTAAGCAGATTACCGGGATAGTTTAAATTTTGTAATTGGGTGCATCCAGTAACATCAACTGATGTTAAAGAATTATTATGGATATTCAGAGTTTTAATATTAGTACAATCCCTGGCTATAAATGTTTCTAACGGATTATAATTATCTTTAGCGTTGGATCCTTGGTAAGAAAAACTGTTAAAGGCTGTACATCCTGAAATGTCTATATATTTCACTGTACTCTTATTGAGTGTTAAATTATCAGATTGCAATGAAGTACAATTTTTAGCAATAAAGGTTTCTAACTGGATGGATCCTTTATTGAAAGATGTTGTACTACAGTTGCTGATATCGATATATTTAAGGTTTACGTTAAAAGACGAAGAACCGAAATTCATACTCGTACAACCATCAAATATAAGTTTTTCGATATTGCTATTCTCTGAATAGAATTTTTGTAATCCAGTAAAGCCAGTAAAATCCAAAGTACCTGTTAAACCGCTGTTATCTTGGAGATACACCTGTCTTAATGCGGTTTTATTGGTGGGAAGGGTAAGATGGGTTATACCACTATTTCTGCCAAAAAAGTTCTGTAAATTGTT
>OMSH01000069.1 GCA_900313715.1 uncultured Prevotellaceae bacterium | reverse complement strand
GCTGCACTTTGTCCGAGTACCATAAACACAGGTTCCATACGGATACTTCCATAAGCAATGTGCGAAGCAGACAGACATACAGGTACCAACAAGTTACTACATTCCTCTTCTTTAGGAGTGAGCGATCTATAGGAAACACGATATGGCTCCTTGATACCTATCTCTACATTACCTTCATTCTTTACCATACCATTGATGACATAACGTCCACAATTGTGGGAATCCATAGTATATGCAGCCCAACCCACATAATCATCCACCAGGGTCTTGCTCTCACAATCGGCCTGCGTCATCACATAGCGTCCCAACATGCGACGACTTTCACGTATATAAAGTTGAGGGGTGAAATGACCTGAAGTAAGAAACTCATCCTTAGGATATCCCCAACGCTGCATTTCGTTACGCACAAAAGCTGGTATGCGTTCATCATGACCAATAAAATACAACAAGCCCTTGGTATAGTCGAGGTGCTTTTGTGTAATTTCTGCCCTACGTTCATAACTGGCTTCTGGATAATCCCAATTTTCGCCAATCATATCAGTAGAGAATCCACCTCTGTTGTTGATGTCAGTCTTGCGCCCTGGCATTTCGCTCCATATGAAAATATCAGACAGCCCTTGATCGGAGAAAGGAGCACGCTCTTTCATGCGGATGAGCAGCTCGTATTTCTGTGGGTCATAGTTAGCTGGTTCCTCGATGGGAATCATATTGGAAGGCTCGTCAGTTAGAGTAATGCGGAAATTGTAGGCCTGTATATGTTTGTCACCCTCCCCTGGCAAAGGCGGCTCTCCAGGTAGGATACCATAAAGCAATCCACTTTTAGGGTCACCTTTCACTACGTATGGATCAACATAGTCGGGCAGTTGGTGATGAAGTGACCAGAAAGCACCATTCCAAGTCTCACCATAAACATTATTACCTTCTCGGCCTATAGTATAGCTTACGCCAGCACGTGCCATCAGATCTCCTTCATAAGAGCAATCTATAAACTCGCGAGCTTCAATAGTGATATTGGTTTGAAGAGAAGGATGTTGGCTGTCCTCCACTAAAATGCTCTTGATGACATTACCTTCTTTATTTACTTCCAAGAGACGATGGTTATAAAGAATATGCACACCTGCCTCATCAACATATTGTTGATAAATGGCCAAAGCCACTTTTGGTTCGAAAGCAAACTTCATGGAACTGGTGCCATAATGCTGACCAATACGTCGGTAAAAGTCATAAGTATAACCTTTCATGATATATGGATTACCTATGTCGGTAGCGCCTAAGCCTCCTGTAGTAAGTCCTCCAATGCGGTCTGTGGGTTCAACCAATAACACAGATTTCCCTTCCTTACAAGCCGTATAAGCTGCCATCACCCCTGAAGATGTCCCACCATATATGCAGATATCAACCGTCTCTGCAGCTTTCAGGCCTATAATAAAAGACAGCAGCAGCAAAAATACGTTTATTCTTTTCTTCATAACACGTCTCCTTTATAAAAAATGTGTATCTTTGACCTCACAAAGTTACGATTTATCGGGTGCAGATACAAATTTTGGTGGGGTGAACTAATAATTTAATATTTGAAAAAGATGGACTATCAAGAGACTCTGAAATATTTGTATGAGCAAGTACCCATGTTTCAACGTGTGGGTGGAGCTGCTTATAAAGAAGGATTAGATAATACATTGACTTTAGACGCACATTTCGGCCATCCTCATCATTCGTTCCGCACCATCCATGTAGCAGGCACGAACGGTAAAGGGTCCGTTAGTCATACACTGGCCGCTGTCCTGCAAAGTGCTGGCTACAAAACAGGGCTATACACCTCACCTCATTTAGTGGATTTCCGTGAGCGTATCCGCATCAACGGCACGCCAATCTCCAAAGATTATGTAGTAAGTTTTGTAGAGCATGAACGTAGTTTCTTTGAACCATTGTGCCCTTCTTTTTTTGAATTAGCCACAGCTATGGCTTTCAAATATTTCGTAGACGAGCAGGTAGATGTAGCTGTAATAGAAGTAGGTCTGGGAGGCAGACTTGATTGTACCAATATTATTACGCCTGACATGAGCATCATCACCAATATCAGTTTCGATCATGTGCAGTTCTTAGGTAATACATTGGCAAAGATTGCAGTAGAGAAAGCTGGCATTATCAAGAAAGGTATTCCTGTTGTGATCGGAGAAACCACACCTGAGACCAAGCCAGTTTTTATGGCAAAGGCTACAGAAGTGGGTGCTCCTATCTATTTTGCTGAGGAGAATAACCGTGAGGATTATCCCGGTGTGGAATATGAACTCAAGGGCATCTATCAGGAGAAAAACAAACGCACTTTGTTTACAGCATTGCCTTTATTAAAAGAAGCTGGCTATCATTTTGATGAAGAGAATGTGCGCGAAGGATTCGCCCATGTGGTGGAGCTGACAGGATTAATGGGGCGATGGCAAAAGCTACATGACCACCCTACTCTTGTATGCGACACAGGCCATAACGTAGGAGGCATTACTTACGTTGTGGAACAGCTTCGCCAACAATCATGCAATCAGCTGCGTATTGTGATCGGTATGGTGAACGACAAAGACATAAGTGGCGTGCTTGCTTTACTCCCTAAAGAAGCGATATACTACTTTACTCAAGCTAGTGTGAATCGAGCATTGCCTGCAAAGCAACTTTTACATCTGGCAACAGAAGCAGGGCTAAAAGGGAAAGCTTATGCCAGTGTGAAGAATGCAGTGAAAGCAGCGATGAAAGAAAGCCTCCCAGAAGACTTCATCTTCGTAGGAGGCAGTAACTTTATTGTAGCCGACTTGCTGGAGTCAAAAGTATTTCTCGATTAAAGCATCTACCTGAGGGTCGCCCAATTCCTTGGCTTTATTGAAGGCGGCACGAGCATCTTTGTTTTTCTTCAACTGCAAGAGTGCCAAGCCTTTCAGACGGTAGAGCTCTGCATAGTTTGCATCTTTCGCAATGGCCGCATCCAGCACTTTCAGCGCTTCATCGTTGCGCCCTACACGCATATTCACAACCGCAAGTTCTGCACGATAGGTCAAATCGTCTGGATTGAGTTCAATAGCCTCGGTGTAATCATCCAACGCACGCTGGAAAGCCTTTGCCTGCATGGCACATTGTCCACGCAGATAGTAGAACTGATCGTTTACCTTACCGTTCACTGCTTTCAAGTATTCATCATAATCCACTAACGCAAGACGATATTTCTCTGCATTCGTATAGATGCGTGCACGCTCTAACAAATAGGGAGCGGCTGTCTCAGTATAGGGGGGTGTAAAAGTGCTGACGCACTTATCCATCAAGGCAATCACTTCATCAGCAGGAGCCTTCATCAGTTCTTTACAATGAGCAGCATTGTACCATGTAGCAGCAGAAGCTAAAGCCGATGCATTAACTTTCTCAATGGCTTTATAAGCCTCAGCATAGTTTTGCATGGCAAACAGGATATCGGACTCCAACTGACTATAGGCAGGGAGGGCGTTGATTGCCTGTGACTGACGCACCTCATCCAATGCTTTATCATAGGTCCAGTCTTTATATGTCAGTTCTGGTTTAGTCAGCTGGTAGTTGTAAATCAAGTTGGCACGTTCGTACAATGTCTCGGCTTTATCAGTTGAAACCTCTAATGCCTTGTCTAAATCAGCTTCAGCTTTGACTAATGAAGCCTCATCAAGCGACAAGCCTAATTCATAGGTGGCACGACGCACATAACCGTCTGCATTATTGGGGAACTTCTTGATAAAGTCATTCAATATCATCGCATATGCCTCTTTATTAGTAGTAGAGGCCATCAAGAGAGTTACCAGTGCCTGCTCCTCACTATCTGGCAAGGCTTTCTTGATACCAATATTCGATAAAGAGCCATCATTCAGTGAAAAAGCGTTAATCTCTTGCGCCATAGCAAATCGGGCATCCATCGCATAGCAAGTGCTTTTATCCGTATCATCGGATGTTTGTTGAGCCAAAGCGAACACCTGACCATTAGCGTCCATTAACGGACAGCTAACCATCTTATCCTGAAGAGCGAGCTCCAAAGTATAATACTGGTAGGGACCAGCCATACGAGAACTCTCCTTCACAGAACCAGGCGTTGGAGCTGTGTTTTTCTGTGTGGAATACGGCAACAGATATACGCGACTTCCACTGGCAGGCACATTGTCTGATACTGCCAATGAAAAAGCTTTCTGACCATTCAATTCTACCTTGAACTTCAACACATCGTACATCTCATTGGCACCCATAATTTCCAACACCTGAAAGCGTTTGCCCTCAGTATTGATAATTTCAGCCCGTGCAGCTCCCTTGAACAAAGCATAGTCAGATAATGCCACACCATCCTCACTGACAAAGAATCCATTGCCTGTACCCATCATCTTGCCATCGGCGCCATAGGTAACGATAGAGAACACCGCTTGTCTGGCTTTGTCGGCCCATTTTGGAGATTGGCCATTAACCATTTGACCATTGGCCATTACCAGTAATATGGCAAATGCCATTCTTAAAAATATCTTTTTCATAGCTCTTTACTCTAAATTTTTAAAAGTACCCTTGCATTCTGGATAGCTGCCTCAGAGAGTGTATCACCACTCAGCATTTGGGCTATCTCCTCCACACGTTCATCAGTAGTGAGTCTGCGTATGTGGCTCACCGTCTCAAGTTCGTTGTCTTTCTTATAAACCTTATAATGAACAGAACCTTTAGCTGCTATCTGTGGCAAGTGGGTTATGCTGATAACTTGTCTGCCAGCCTGATGCATTTCATTACTATTACCATTTGCCATATCCTGCATCATATCTGCCATACGTGAAGCTATCTCACCAGAAACACCTGTATCTATTTCATCAAATATAATAGTGGAAAGACGAGTTTCTCCGGCTAACATAGCTTTTAGCGAAAGCATTACACGTGCAATTTCACCACCCGATGCCACAGATGAGATATCTTGTAAAACACCGTTCTTGTTAGCACAAAACAGGAACTTTACGCTATCCATGCCATTCATATCTGGCTCTTTGCGAGCATCCACCTCAACTTTGAAATGTGCATTAGGCATTCCCAAAGCAGCCAATCTGCTTTGCATCCTTGCTTCAACCTCTTTGGCTGCTTGCTTACGATTATTAGTCAGTACACCCGCTTCCTTTATTAACTCCTGCTGCTCTTGTTGACAACGCAAACGTAGTGCTGCAATTTGATCATCGAATGACATGATACTATCCAATTGCTTTTGATAGCCTGCTTCAATGGTCATCAGCTCAGCCACGGTATTTACGTGGTGTTTTTTTTGCAAAGTATAGATGGTATTCAACCGATTTGTCACTTCGTCTAAACGAGTAGGATTAAACTCAACCGACTCCTCTTGGGCAGTCAATTCCTCAGCGATATCCTTCAATTCAATGTAAGACGAGTTGAGTCTCTCTGCCAATTCATCAGCAGAGGGGAAAAACTTGCTAATGCTGGCTAAGGATGAGTGGCAATCTTTCAGTGACTGTAGCAGTCCCTGCTCATCTCCGTCCAATAAATGATATGAATGGTACAACACCGACTTGATGTCCTCTGCATGACTAAGGATGTCTTGCTCCTGTTCCAACTGTTCCTGCTCATCAGCCTGCAATCTTGCCTCCTGCAATTGGGTAAGCTGAAAACGCACATAGTCCTCATCGGCTTTGTTACGTTCGGCCTCCTCAACGAGCTTGTTCATCGCTTTCTTCGTATCCGTCCAAGATCTATAGATTGACCTATAGTCTGAAAGTTGCTCCTTGTGATGAGAGAGAATATCCAGTACATCCAACTGGAAACCTTCATCGTTGAGCATCAAATTCTGATGTTGTGAATGAATATCTATTAACTTATCACCCACCGCCTTCAACTGAGAGAGCTGCACAGGTGTATCATTAATAAAAGCCCTACTCTTCCCCGAAGCATACATCTCACGACGGAGAATGCAGTCATCGTCATAATCCACATCTATTGTTTGGAAGAAAGATTGAAAATGATAATCTTTTACATCAAAATGTGCCTCTATCACACATTTGGATGCTCCTTGGCGTATAGCCTTACTATCAGCTCGTTGTCCCAACAACAAAGCTAATGCACCCAGCATAATAGATTTACCAGCGCCTGTTTCACCCGTGATTACAGAAAAACCATCCTCGAATGTAATATCGAGCGATTCAATGAGTGCGTAGTTTTGTATAAAAAGTGTTCGAATCATTTATTCATCATTTCACGCAAACGAATACGTGTCAGAGCAGCTTTTGTGTTTAACGTAAAATCGCTATTGAGAATCCAACTGTAATAACCAGGATCTTTTGCAAGTACATCTTTTACAAGTTGCCCTTTGTATTTTCCAAAGTTGAACACCTCTGCACCACTGTCATTATAAACCATTCGTCCAGCGAAATCCACATTCTTGGTAAATGAAGAATAGTCCGACAGGAACTTCATGTCGTTCTGCAAATCGGGATATTTATCAAGTTGAGCTTTCAACACCTCATATGTGGCACGAGTATCGGCCAAAGCAGTATGAGCATCTTCCAGGTTCTTACCACAATAGAACTGATAAGCGGCAGAAAGAGTACGTTGTTCTTTCTTATGGAAGATAACCTGAACATCAATAAAACGATGGCGTGCCAAATCAATATCTACCTCAGCACGAAGGAACTCTTCAGCCAACAAAGGCACATCAAAACGATTAGAATTAAAGCCTGCGATGTCAGCTCCCTCAAAATCCTTAGCAATATTCTTTGCAACCTCCTTAAATTTGGGACAGTCTTTTACGTCATCATCATAGATTCCATGTACCTTAGAGGCCTCTTCAGGGATGTGCATATCAGGATTGATGCGCATCGTATGAGCATCTTCATTCCCATTTGGCCACACTTTAAGGTAGCATATCTCTACTATGCGATCTTTATTGATATCAGTTCCTGTCGTTTCCAAATCAAAAAAAACGACAGGACAAGTAAGATTCAGTTTCATAATACTTAATCGTTCAGCATCATCGGCATCAGCAACATCAGCAAGCTTTCACCTTCTTCCTGTTCAGCAGGTTCAACCACGCCGGCTCTTGATGGGTCAGCCAATGCAAAAGTAACCTCGTTAGAAGATATATTATTGAAGATATCCAACAAGAAAGTAGCCTTGAAACCTATGTTCATGTTGGCACCTACATACTGGCAATCTACCACTTCTTGGGCAGAGGTAGAGAAATCAATATCTTGTGCAGATAATGTAAGTTTATTTTCGCTCAATGAAAGTTTAACTAAACTGCTTGCCTGTGAAGAGAATATTGACACGCGACGCACAGCACTCAAAGCACTCTGGCGATCAAGGGTCAACACAAATGGGTTATTTTGTGGAATAACAGAAGCATAGTTAGGATACTTGCCTTCAATGAGACGACAAATCACCCGATAGTCACCCACAGAAATCACGGCATTGCGCTCATTGAATGCAACAGTCACATCACCTTCTTCTTTTGCCAACAGATTCTTCAGCAAGCCAGCAGGTTTCTTTGGCAGAATAAATGCAGCCTGGTTATTACCATGAGCTGCACTGGTACGGAAACGAACCAACTTGTGACCATCAGAAGCCACAAAGGTAATATCCTGTTCTGTAATATCAAAATAGATGCCGTTCATAACAGGACGCAGTTCATCGTCTGCTGTGGCAAAAAGAGTGCAGCTTATAGCCTTTTGCAGAACAACTGCAGCGATTTGCACTTGTGTAGCATTCTCTCCTACAGCCATAGGCAAAGGATATACATCTGCGTTCTGTCCCATCAGACTATAATGACCATTCATGTAGCTTACCGTCACTTCCAATGTCTCCTCGTTCACCTCAAACGTAAGAGGCTGGTCAGTACCTTCTCGTAGTGCATCAAGTAAAGTCTTAGCCGTAATGGCCACCTTCCCGTCTTTTTCACTCTCTGTCACCTCTACCTGAGTAGTCATGGTAGTTTCACCATCAGAACCCGTAATATACAAAGTACCATCACGCAATTCAAACAAGAAACTATCAAGAATAGGAAGTGTGTTTTTTGCGTTGATAACGCGGCTGATAGCCTGAAGATGACCAGATAAGTCTGCACTTGAAACGATAAACTTCATCATATTTTTACTGTTTTTTATTGTTCTATTTTATATTACGCAAAGATAGGTAAAAGAAATGAATCTTAAAAAGATTAACATCGAAAATTTATAATAATTAAGAGGGGACGTCGTAAATTGGCGCCCCCTCTTGACTATTTTAACTTCAACACTTGATTATTTGCAAGCGCAGCGTGGTTTAATCTGCTTAAAGAAGTCATTGCCCTTGTCATCAACCAGAATAAAAGCAGGGAAATCTTCAACCTGAATTTTCCAGATGGCCTCCATACCCAGTTCAGGATATTCTACACACTCAATACTCTTGATGTTATTCTGCGACAGGACTGCAGCAGGACCACCGATAGAGCCAAGATAGAAACCTCCGTGCTTCTTGCACGCCTCAGTCACCACATCCGTGCGGTTACCCTTGGCAATCATTACCATAGAGCCACCATGATCCTGGAATTCATCCACATAAGGATCCATACGGTTAGCGGTTGTCGGGCCCATAGAACCGCAAGGCATACCTTTAGGGGTCTTGGCAGGACCAGCATACAATACAGGATGATCCTTAAAATAAGCCGGTAAGTCTTCACCAGCATCCAAACGAGCCTTCAGCTTAGCATGAGCAATATCGCGAGCCACGATGATGGTGCCGTTCAGAGAAACACGGGTAGCCACAGGATATTTAGACAGAATCTTGCAGACTTCGCTCATTGGCTGGTTAAGGTCAATCTTCACCACATCACCCTCGCCTGCCTGACGCATTGCTTCTGGAATCAGCTCGCCTGGATTGTCATCAAGTTTCTCAATCCAGATACCATCTTTGTTGATCTTTGCCTTAATGTTGCGGTCGGCAGAGCATGAAACACCCATGCCGATTGGACAAGAAGCGCCATGACGAGGCAGACGAACCACGCGAATGTCGTGTGCCATATACTTTCCCCCGAACTGTGCTCCCAAGCCAATATTGTATGCTTCTTCAAGCAACTGCTTCTCTAACTCCACATCGCGGAATGCACGGCCATATTCATTACCCGTGGTAGGCAACTCATCGTAATAATGAGTAGATGCCAACTTCACCGTGAGCAGGTTTTTCTCAGCAGAGGTACCGCCAATCACAAAAGCAATGTGATAAGGAGGACAAGCTGCAGTGCCCAAACTCTTCATCTTATCTACCAGGAAAGGAATCAGTGTACCTGGGTTTTGGATACGTGCTTTGGTTTCCTGATACAGATAGGTCTTGTTAGCAGAACCGCCACCTTTCGTTACACACAGGAAACGATACTCCATACCTTCTGTAGCTTCCAGATCAATCTGTGCGGGAAGGTTACATTTGGTGTTAACCTCGTCATACATGTTCAAAGGAGCATTCTGTGAATAACGCAGGTTTTCCTCGGTATAAGTCTTGTAAACGCCCAATGACAGAGCCTCTTCATCGCAGTAGCCTGTCCACACCTGCTGCCCCTTCTCACCATGGATAATGGCAGTACCAGTGTCCTGACAAGTAGGCAGCAAGCCTTTGCAAGCCACCTCAGAATTACGCAAAAATGACAGAGCAACATACTTGTCATTATCACTTGCTTCTGGGTCAGACAGAATTTTGGCCACCTGCTCGTTGTGTGAACGACGCAGCATGAAAGAAACATCACGGAAGGCAGCATTAGCCATCGCAGTTAAGCCTTCTTTCTCAATCTTAAGGATAGGTTTTCCCTCAAACTCGCTTACTGACACATAGTCTTTAGTAAGCAAATAATACTCAGTCTTATCTACTCCATGCTCAAACATGGGTTGATAGTGGAACGGAGGATTTGTTGCCATAATTACATTAGTTTTTTATTTGGTTAAATATTTTATTCAGTCAGCGGCTTTATGCGCTCAATCAGTTCATTACCCAAGTCAGTCTTAGCCTTTATATGGTCGAGCACAGCTGTAACGAACGTATTGCTTTCAAAATCGCCACGCACCTGCTCAAAGTCCTGCTCTTTCTCAAACTTGGTACCATCGGCTCCAAAGCCAGTCATGGACGATAATGAGAACTCTTTCTTGGCATCTTCATATACCATCTTGTCCAAGCCAACCACAGCTTCTTTCCATCTTTCCACAATGTGTATAATATCAGCTGCAGTAATCTTTTCAGGATCCAATCCGTAGAACTCGAGCATTTTCTCATAAGCCCAAGTCCATTCATAGGTATAATAATTGGTGTGCATACGCATGAAATCAGCGTTGATTTCTTTCAGCTTATTCACCTTGCCACTTTCGATATTATCAAGTAACTGATCCACCTCGCTCTTTGGAGCTATCAAACCGGATATGTCAACCCACTCGCCCTTACCGATGGCAGTATCCGGCTTGAGACGGGCACGGATTTCTTCATCACTCTTGAACGAGATACCTTCCAATCGTTTAATAACAGAGTTTCCGAGGAATTTATTGATACCGATTTCATAGAATTTGATACCATTTACCAACGATGAGCTCTTGATCTTTGCACTGTGGTATGAATACTCGTCAGACAACTCGCCCGAAGCCTGTCGCAGGTTCCTCAGTATCTCACATCCCTTAAACATTTTCTGAATAGTATAGGGACTCAGCAAGTTATAATTAATACAATCGAGCTTGTTGGAATCCGTACGGTTATCACGCTTTGGCCACTTCTGTGCATCGCGAATGGTACCTACACTGCGCAGATTGACACCAGGTACGAGATAAGTAGTATCCTTCTTCTCAAGCAGGTAGCTGAATGGCAGGTTAGATGTATCGGAATGATTGACATGACGACCCATGACCAACGAGAAAGAACCTACCCTGGAAGGCCAAAGGATATATGAGTCCG
>OMSH01000217.1 GCA_900313715.1 uncultured Prevotellaceae bacterium | reverse complement strand
TTCTTGCAACCATATTTCAGAATCATTTTCTTCGTCAGGCATGCAGGCGAAGGCGATGGCTTGTAATCCTTCTTCATCGACTATCTTCAAAGAAAACTCAGGAGTGTAGTAATTGCTGCGCACCAGATATTCGCAAAACACTTTTGTAAACTCAGGAGAATCCTCGAATTTCCAAACTTCTGATACTTTTCTTGCTAAAGTGGGAATATCTTCTGGGTAGAATACTTTGATTTCCATAAATTGAATTATTGAAGAATAAGCCGCATATCTTTATAATTATGTTCTTTTTCCTTAAATCCCAGTTTTGCATAGATGGGGTATCCTTTCGATGTAGCACTTAAGTCAATGCACTCTAATCTGCAGTTCTTTCCATATTCTATAAGAAGCTGCATCACCCTAGTACATAGTCTCTTGCCTCGATATTCTGGCAGGGTATATACGTTCAGGACCTCTCCGTATAGACCATTTTGAAGCCTTGCATTTGCTGGCATTTCTATCAGAAGCAAGTAGGCAACAGCAACGATGCGTTCATTATTTTTTGCTACGAATGCGATAAGCTCTTTTCCTAGTTTCCGCTTGAAATAATCTCTTAATTGCTCTTCAACGCATTGTTTCTGATGACTTGATAAATCTCCTGTATCTTCAATAATAAATGCTAGCCTTAGGCGAACGAGTTCGTCTATATCATTCTGGTTGGCTATGTCAAAAACGAAGTTCATAGTAACTTGTTATTTATCCTCCACCACTTCCAGATAAAAACTAAAGGGACGGAAACCATCGTTGCAACTAATCATGGCGCTTCTGGGATTCTGCATCCAACCATCGTAGAAATTGCTTTCCCCGCGAGCCAAAGCCTCCACAAACTCACGCATGGAGCTCCATGCAGAAGGACAAACCCCCTCTGGTTGCTGTCCATTTTCTGAAATCCATTGCTGACCTTCCTGCACATCGCATGTATGCTCAATGGGATTCTCATATTTCGCCATCAGATCTTCATATACTGTTTGGCGGATTGCTGTGATACGAACTTTTTTCATAATTATGAGATCTTTGTTTTTTCTTTATTTTATATGCCTGTAAAGATACAAATAGTTTTCTATAGCATCTACTACTTTTGTTTTTTTATGATGATGTAGTTGCACGGATGTCAGTTTTTGCATTGTACAAAATAGAATAATTATTGTTTTTGTGATACGTTTGCACTATCTTTGCAATCATAATAAATAGACAAGATAATGAACGACGAATTTGATATCAGACTGCAACAGAATGCAAGCGACAAGGATTTCGAGAACGCCTTGCGTCCTCTGAGGTTTGAGGACTTTAGTGGACAGGATAAGGTGGTTGACAATCTTCGAGTTTTTGTTCAAGCAGCTCGTATGAGAGGTGAGTCCCTCGACCATGTGTTACTTCATGGCCCCCCTGGATTAGGTAAGACTACTTTATCAAATATCATTGCTAATGAGTTGGGCGTTGGTATTAAAATAACTTCTGGGCCTGTGTTGGATAAACCAGGTGATTTGGCTGGTATTCTGACTAGTCTGGAGGAAAATGATGTTTTGTTCATCGATGAGATTCATCGTTTGTCTCCTGTTGTTGAGGAATTCCTTTATTCCGCAATGGAGGATTATCGCATTGATATCATGATAGACAAAGGTCCTTCTGCTAGAAGTATTCAATTGGACTTGAACAAGTTCACATTAGTTGGTGCTACTACACGCAGTGGTCTGTTGACAGCTCCTTTGCGTGCTAGATTTGGTATTAATCTTCATTTGGAGTATTACGATAATGTAGTTTTGCAAAAGATTATTGAACGTTCTGCTGACATTTTAGGAATCCCTATCCAGAAAAGCGCCTCTGCTGAAATAGCTTCTCGCAGTCGTGGCACACCACGTATAGCCAATGCTTTGCTTAGGCGTGTGCGTGACTTTGCCCAAGTGAAAGGTACAGGAAATATAGATATGGCCATAGCACGATATGCCTTGGAGGCGTTGAATATTGATAAATATGGCTTAGATGAGATAGATAACAAGATTTTGCTGACCATTATTGATAAGTTCAAGGGTGGTCCAGTAGGATTAAATACCATTGCTACTGCGTTAGGTGAAGATTCTGGAACTATCGAGGAAGTCTATGAGCCTTTCCTCATTAAAGAAGGTTTCATTAAGCGTACCCCAAGGGGTAGGGAGGTGACAGAGTTGGCATATAAGCATTTAGGCAGGTATCGTTTTTCTGAGCAGGGCGACTTATTTAGTTAGGTGAGCTCAATTGTAAGTTATGGCGAATCTAAAATCTTTGGCAAAAGACACTGCTATTTATGGACTTAGCAGTATTGTTGGCAGGTTTTTGAATTACTTGCTGGTACCAGTATATACTATTGCATTACCAGCATCTGAAGGTGGTTATGGTGTTGTAACTAATGTTTATGCCTGGGTGGCGTTGATGATGGTGATTCTTACCTGTGGCATGGAAACGGGTTTCTTCCGATTTGCCAACAACGGGAAGGATGAGCCTATGCGTGTGTATTCCACAACTTTGCTTACTGTTGGTGGCTTCTCATTTGTTTTTCTGATTTTAGGTTTAAGTTTCCTACAACCCATAGCTGGATGGTTGGGATATGCTGATCATCCATGGTATCTGGGTATGATGATGTTGGTGGTGGCGATGGATGCTTTCCAGGCGATTCCTTTTTCATTCCTTCGTTATCAAAAGAAACCAGTACGCTTTGCTTCATTGAAATTGTTATTCATTTTCTTGAATATTACCCTTAACCTTATTTATTATGTAGGGATGGATGGTCATGATGTGGGAAAGGCATTCCTCATCAACCTAATTTGTACATCATTTATCATGGTGTGTATGATACCAGAGTTACGAGGTTTCAAGTATGTGTTTGATAAGGGACTGAATCGTAGGATGATACATTATTGCTTGCCCTTGTTGATATTAGGTATAGCAGGCATCCTCAACCAAGTTGCTGATAAAATTATTTTTCCTTATGTTTATCCTGATGAGGCGCAAGGTATTGTAGAGTTAGGCATCTATGGAGCTTGTGTGAAAATAGCTATGATAATGGCCATGCTGACGCAAGCTTTTCGATATGCTTACGAACCGTTTGTATTTGGCAAGAGTCGTGACAAAGACAGTAAAGAGGTATATGCCCAAGGTATGAAATTCTTCATAATCTTCGCTCTACTTGCATATTTGGCTGTTGTTTTTTACCTTGATATTCTTAAATATTTAATAGGTAGAGGTTATTGGGGAGGATTGAAAGTAGTGCCAATCGTCATGATGGCAGAAATTTTTATGGGAGTTTATTTCAATCTGTCGTTTTGGTATAAGCTCATTGACGAAACACATTGGGGAGCTTCATTCTCTATTATTGGCTGTATCACGCTGGTGTTGGTCAATGTGTTTTTTATTCCTAAATATAGTTATATGGCTTGTGCTTGGGCAGGGTTCTGCGGCTATGGTGTAGCAATGTTGCTCAGCTATTCGATTGGACAAAAGAAATATCCTATTGATTACGACCTGAAGTCCATTGGTACCTATGTTTTGTTAGCAGCTGCTTTGTATGTCGCTGCCGAGTGTTTGGAAATAGAGAACTTATGGATTCGTCTATTCTTCCGTACCATTTTATTATTGATTTTCGTAGCATTTATCATCAAGCGTGATTTGCCATTGAGAAATATTCCCCTTATAAATCGTTTTGTCAAATAATACTATTATGGAGAATAATCAGACAGAAAAGAGTGTATTTGTTTTTAAGTCTTTCATAGAAGAATATTTGGATGTGCGTCGTGATAAATCAGATGAAAGCGAAGCAGTTAAGTCCATACGTGAAGGAGTAGAGATGAAAGGAGCTACTATTTGGATCCTGATAGCTGCTATCCTTTTGGCTTCTTTGGGCCTTAATGTCAATTCTACAGCAGTGATTATTGGTGCCATGCTGATATCTCCATTGATGGGTCCTATCATGGGTGTTGGCCTTGCCATTGGTTTAGGTGATTTCGATTTGATGAAGCGATCTTTTAAGAATTATTTGGTGGTCACCTTGTTCAGTGTGCTTACCGCTACCTTATTCTTCTTAATCAGTCCGTCTGTTTCTGATGGCCAATCTGAGCTGTTGGCCCGTACTTCGCCTACTATTTATGACGTTTTCATCGCTTTATTTGGTGGTGCCGCAGGTTTTATTGCCCTTTCTACTACTAAAAAAGGTTCTGTTATTCCAGGTGTAGCCATTGCAACCGCTTTGATGCCGCCATTGTGTACTGCTGGCTTTGGCCTGGCTACGGGCAATCTGATTTATTTCCTCGGCGCTTTCTATCTTTATTTCATCAATTCGGTTTTCATTTGTGTGGCTACCTATTTAGGTACAAGGGTAATGCGCTTTAGCAGGCTACAATATGTTGATAAAGAACGTGAGAAGAAGGTACGCAAATATATCGTTTGGGTGGTTGTGCTGACCATGATTCCTGCACTTTATCTTACCTATGGCATCTTGAATGATACCATTTATGAAGGCTCTGTAAACCGCTTTGTAAACGAACAATTGAGTTTTGATAATGCTCAAGTCGTGGATAAAAAGGTGGAGAAGCGTGATGGGATGAAAGAATTGCGAGTGGTTTTGGTGGGTAGGGAGGTTCCTGATAGTACTATTATCTTGGCTCAGCGCCGTATGATAGACTACAAACTTGGTGATACCAAGTTGGTGGTATTACAAGGTGTTAGTGGTCAGCAAGCTGCTACGATGGACATTACATCGGTACGTGCACAGGTGTTGGAAGATTTCTATAAGAATGGAGAGGTGAAGTTGCAGCAACAAGCAGTGTTGATAGATTCTATTCAGAACATGTTGAATGCCTATCTGACCTATGATGAGTTAGCTAAGACCCTGATGCCTGAAATGAAAGTACTTTATCCCCAAGTGAGCCGTTTCTCACTTTCCAAGTCATTGGAAATGAGTGTTGATTCTGCTCGTTTCGATACGGTTACCTTTGTTGTTATCCAGCTCAATAGACGTATGACTGAAGCTGAGAAAGCTAAGATGATAGAGTGGATGAAGGCTCGTACTAATTCAAAAGAACTCAAGTTGTTGATAGAACAAAAATAAAGATAATCCTCGCCGATTGGCGAGGATTATCTATTATCTTATCTCTTCTTCTTGCTTTTTTTAGCCCATCCCTCTTCGTTGAAGTCTGGAGCATCACCTTTTAGGTTATTGTCTTGCATGAAAAACTGCATCCAGTCATCTTTGCGGCCTCGAGGTTTGGTATAACCTCTCTCTTCTCGACTCGGTTTGTTCTTTGCTGCTTTTTTGGCAGATTTTATCTCCTGCAGTTGTTTCATCACTTCCTTGTCTTTTGCCCGTGCAGAACGAGGACTTTGACGATTATTCTTTTCTTCGTTTCTATCCCTGTTTCGTTTGTCTGATTTCCTTTCTGACCTGCCCTTGCTTTCCGATTTTCTGGGTCTCTCCTCACCTTCATTGGGGTTAGAGTACTCTACGGTGAGAGCTCTGTTCTTATAGTTCTGCCCATTCAGGAACCTAACCACACGGTCTGCATCTTCTTCCCTTACTTCAAAGAAAGAGTAATTCTGCATCACGTCTATGCGTCCTATTTCTATCTTGCCATGAATATGCTCGTTGACTATGCTCATCAGCGTCTTGGGGTTCAAGTGGTCGGTGCGTCCAATGTTAATGAACAGACGGCTGAACCCTTCTTCAGCTACGCGGTTACGACTGCGTTTGCCCTCTTTCCCCTCTCTTTCTTTCTTGCGCTCACGACCGTTGTCAATCTCTATTTCTGGACGGTTACGGTAGTAGTCCAAAAAACGATTAAAAGCGATAGAAACTACTCTTTTCAGCACATCTTCTTTGCTTAGCCAGTCGAGTTTACGATAAACTTCAGGCATGAATTCGTTGATTTCCTCCTCGTTTACCTGTACCTTCTCCAAATTGTCGATTGATTTCATCAGCTGTTTCTTGCAAATCTGCTGACGGGTAGGCATCTCACCTGGTTGAAACTCGTGGCCGATAACCTTTTCAATGTTGCGCATCTTGCCCTTCTCACGCAGGTTGATGATGGCGATAGAGGTACCCGTTTTGCCGGCACGACCTGTACGTCCACTACGATGGGTGTAATATTCTATGTCGTCAGGCAGACCGTAGTTGATGACATGTGTCAAATCATCCACATCTAAACCACGGGCAGCCACATCGGTAGCCACTAAAAGTTGCAAGTGACGCAGGCGGAACTTCTGCATTACCAAGTCACGTGCGGCCTGTGACAACTCACCATGTAGGCTATCGGCATTATAGCCGTCCTGCATCAGTTTGTCTGCTATCTCCTGTGTCTCTACACGAGTACGGCAGAAAATGATGGCATAGATATTTGGATGATAATCCACGATTCGTTTAAGTGTTTCATATTTATCCTTCGCATGTAC
>OMSH01000148.1 GCA_900313715.1 uncultured Prevotellaceae bacterium | reverse complement strand
ATTTCTTCAGTTTGAACTTCTTCTCAACACCCGTAGAAATCTCCTTCAGGTTGAGCTTGACACGCACACGAAGGTCAGAACCGCGGAACTTGCGCTGCTGACTGCCGCCGCCACCGCCTCCGAAGCCACTGAAACCTCCGAAACCACCACGTCCACCGAAAATATCGCCAAACATGCTGAAGATATCATCCATAGACATGCTGCCTCCGAAGCCACCTCCGAACGGACCACCGTTGCCTGCAGCACCACTTACTCCGGCTTTGCCAAACTGGTCGTAACGCTGGCGCTTGTCAGGATCAGAAAGAACACTATAGGCTTCTGCAGCCTCCTTGAACTTCTCCTCAGCCTCTTTGTTGCCGGGATTACGGTCAGGGTGATACTGTATGGCCTTCTTCTTATAGGCTTTCTTGATCTCGTCAGCCGACGCGGTCTTCTCGACACCTAATATCTCGTAGTAACTTTTTTCTTCCATCTGTTTAGTCTGTTTTTATTTGCCCACCACAACTTTTGCGTGGCGTATAACCTTATCGTTCAAGGTATAGCCTGTTTCTACACAGTCCAATATCTTGCCTTTCAATTCTTCTGTTGGTGCGTCGATAATGGCGATGGCATCGTGGTAATCGGTATCCAGTTCCTTCTCCTTGGTCTCGATGGCCTGTACGCCATTCTGACCGAGAATCTGAATGAATTTGTTATAGATCAGGTCAACACCCTCTTTCACAGCCTCTACATCAGTAGCCTTCTGCATGGTGGCCAACGCCCTCTCCATATCATCAATAACAGGCAGAATGGCCTTGAAAGCCTTCTCACCACCATTGAGAATCAGTTCGGCCTTCTCCTTCATCGTGCGCTTGCGGTAGTTGTCAAACTCTGCAGAGAGACGCAGGTATTTGTCCTTCATCTCCTCTTGTTCTGCCTGGAGTTTCTCCACCTCAGCTTGCAGTTTCTCTTCGGGAGTCAGCTCTTTTTCAGGTTCTTCAGCCTCATTCTGAGCTTCGCCCTCTGCAGGCTGTCCTTCCTCAGTAGCAGGTTGTTCAACGTTTTTCTCAATCGTTTCCTCCTCCACATTCTTCATCTCATCCATTTTCTTTTCTTCTGAGTTCATATCGATTTTTTGCTTTTTATTCTGTTTTAGGTTAAATCTCCTTTTCATATCTCCATCCTCCTGCTTTTGTTAGCGTCGCAATAAAGTCACTTGTCAGTCAGCAAATAGTTTGCCAAAGCCGAATTATGCCACACTGTCAGCTATTTTTCCTGTACCAGTGGCAGAACCAGCCTGTAGCGGTTACTACAGCCAGAGCCCCTATGATATAGGCGATGATCTTGTCAAAACCAAATGCTATAGGAGACAGTAACAGGAATGATACCGTTACGGCAGTCATAAACATGGCAGGTATCAGAGTGATATAGAAAAACTTGCGATGCTTTACCAGATATACCGTTTCCGTCCACAGCACGATGGTAGCCAGCGACTGGTTAGCCCATCCGAAGTAGTTCCAGATAATATTGAAACCATTTTCGTCTTCAATGTTAAACCACAACAGGCCGAGCGCAATCAGGAACAAGGGGATAGAGATGATGAAACGGTTCACCAGTTTCTTCTGGTCTAAATTGATAAACTCCGAAATAATCAGTCGTGCACTGCGGAAAGCAGTGTCACCGCTGGTGATAGGAGCAGCTACCACACCCAACATGGCCAATATACCACCCAAAGTACCCAACCATCCTTCAGACACCAGTGTCACCACCTGCGGAGCACTCGATTTGAGCGAAGCACCCAATTCTTCTGCAGCACCACCGTAGAAGAAATAAGATGAAACAGCAGCCCAGATAAGTGCCACAATGCCTTCGGCAATCATTGCCCCATAGAAAACAGGTCGTCCTTGTTTCTCATGTTTCAGGCATCGGGCCATCAGCGGACTCTGCGTCGCATGGAAACCACTCAGTGCGCCACAGGCGATGGTGATAAACAAGCAAGGGAAGATAGGACCAGCCGATGGCTTCATATTGTCCAGTCCGTCCCAAACCTCTGGGATGACCGGCATTCTCTTGATAAGCACAAAGCACAATGCCACAGCCATGAACATCAGTGAAACCGCAAATATAGGGTAGATGCGTCCGATAATCTTGTCGATGGGCAACATGGTGGCAATGATGTAATATAAGAAGATAATCAGGCACCAGATCATCACCATCTGGGTATCACCACCCATTTTCTCGCCCAATATGATGGCAGGACTATATACAAAAACAGTGCCCACCATCAGTAACAGAAATACGGAGAATGCCAGCATAATCTTCTTGGGAGTAATCCCCAAGTAGGTACCCACCAGCTCAGGCACACCCACGCCGTTGTGACGTAATGAAAGCATGCCACAGAGATAATCGTGTACGGCACCGGCAAAGATACAGCCAAACACTATCCACAGATAGGATGCAGGACCAAACTGGGCACCCATGATGGCACCGAAGATAGGACCCGTTCCTGCAATGTTCAAAAATTGTATCATAAATACTTTCCATTCTGGCAATGGGATGTAGTCCACACCGTCAGCATGAGAGAAAGCAGGAGTACGATGATTGGTAGGCCTAATCAACTTTTCTACTACCTTACCATAGAAAATGTAACCGAAAACGAGTGCCACTAAGGCAATAAAAAACGATACCATAATTATTTATTTAACGAAACAATGTGCAAAGTTAAAGATTTATTATCTTTGCAGCCAAAATTAAACTAAATAAATATGAAGAAATATCTTATATTGTTGGCCAAGCTCATCGTCTTCGCGATGGCAGCAGGTTTTTTTATGGTGGTTTTGTCGTTGCCATTCGCCTTTTCAGGATGGGTTGATGTGAACAACCCCGAACGTTGGGCCATACTGGTCATCGAAGCCATCCAAGTGGCATCAGTGCTGTTGGCAGCCTGGCTCATTATCCACTATTGGGATGAGGTACCGTTCATCAAGGAGATGGGCTTCGGCCTGCGAGGCAGGGGCAAGGATCTGCTCTGTGGCTTTTTCGTGGCAGCCGCCATCTATGCCATCGGCTATATCGTTTCCCTCATCGCTGGGTGGATCCGCATCGATGGTGTGCATTTCGACCCCTCTTACTTGCTGTTGCAGTTCCTGTTCTACATCATGGTAGCCGTGATGGAAGAATCCATGATGCGAGGCTTCGTGCTGGGTCACATGCTCGATGTGGGCATGAACAAGTTCCTGGCACTCTTCATCTCAGCCTTCATCTTTGCCTGTCTGCACTTGGGCAATCCAAATGTTACCACATTTGCTATGGTCAACCTTATTTTGGCAGGCATCTTGTTGGGTGCCACCTACATCTATACCCGCAACCTGTGGTTCCCCATCAGTCTGCATCTGTTCTGGAACTTCATCCAAGGACCCATCTTAGGCTATGACGTGAGTGGCACAGGCGCCAAGAACACCCTGGTGAAACTCGGCATATCCGATAATACCCTTATGAACGGTGGCGACTTTGGCTTCGAGGCCTCCTTGCCTTGCACTATCCTGATGATAATAGTCATAGGACTGATTATCTGTTATTTCGAAACAAAAAAAGTGAAACATGAAGAAGCATCTGTTTTTTGGGATGATCTTTCTAATGATGGCATCCTGCATTACATCGGGAGAGACGAAGACAGTGAAACTGAGAGTAATTGAAACCAGTGATGTGCATGGTAGTTTCTACCCCTACGACTTTATCAACCGCAAGGATGTAAAAGGTAGCCTGGCACGCGTACATACCTATGTGGAAGACCTTCGTCAGCAGTATGGTGACCATGTGTTGCTGTTCGATAACGGCGATATCCTGCAAGGACAGCCCTCTGCCTACTACTACAACTATATCGACCAGCAGTCGCGCCATCTGGCAGGCGAGATGTTGAGCTTCATGGACTACGATGCGGGCAATATGGGCAACCACGATGTGGAGGTGAGCCGTCCCGTATTCGACCGTTGGGCCAACGATTGCGACTTCCCTATACTGGGTGCCAATATCATCGAGACAGCCACCGGGAAGCCCCATTTCAAGCCCTATGAAGTATTCGAGCGCGAAGGCGTTAAGATAGCCGTATTAGGCATGATTACCCCAGGCATCCCAGCATGGCTCTCAGAGAACTTGTGGGAAGGCTTGCGTTTCGACGACATGGAAGAAACCGCCCGTAAGTATATGCCCATCCTGAAAGAGAAAGAAAAGGCCGATGTGGTGATAGGCCTGTTCCATACAGGCGATGAGGCCCAGTGGCTCAGTGGCATCTATCGCGAGCATGCAGCAGCAGAGGTGGCCCAGCAGGTTCCTGGATTCGATGTGGTACTCTTTGGCCACGACCACGATCGCGATTGCCGTAAGGTTGTCAATGTGGCAGGCGATAGCGTGCTGCTCGTCAATCCAGCCAATGCGGCTCACTTGGTGGCAGATGTCACCATCATGGTTAATGTCGAGAAAGGCAAGGTCGTGAGCAAGGAAGTCTGCGGCGAATTGGTGTCTGTCGATGACCTGCCCGTGAGCCAAGCCTTCATGCAACAGTTCTCCAAACAGTATGATGCTGTGACACAGTTCATCTCCAAGAAGATAGGTCATTTTGCGACCACCATCACTACACGTCCTGCGTACTTCGGGCCTTCAGCGTTTATCGACCTCATCCACTCCCTGCAGTTGGCACTAACAGGCGCCGATATCTCTTTATCTGCCCCGTTGTCATATGATGCCCAAATCCAGGAAGGCGATGTCTATGTCAACGATATGTTCAACCTCTATAAGTATGATAATATGCTTTATACGATGGATTTGACTGGTCGTGAGATACTGGGTGCCTTGGAGTTTTCCTACGGTCTTTGGATCAATGAGATGAAGTCGGCAAACGACCATATATTGCTGCTTGACCAGTCGCAAGAAAAAAGCAGTACAGAACGAGCTAAGTTCCTGTATCCGATGTACAGCTTCGACTCAGCAGCAGGCATCATCTATACCGTCGATGCCACCAAGCCCGCAGGACAGAAGGTGAAGATTGAGAGCATGGCCGACGGTACACCTTTCGACCTCGACAAGCACTATAAAGTAGCCGTCAATTCCTATCGAGGCAATGGAGGAGGGGAGCACCTCACCAAGGGTGCCGGCATTGCCCACGACGACCTCATCAAGCGCGTCATCGTCTCTACCGACAAGGACCTCCGCTACTACCTCATGGAATACATCGAGCAACATCCCGATGTCAATCCACAACCTCTGAACCAGTGGAAGCTCATACCCGAGGAATGGACCAAGCCCGCCATCGAGCGCGACTATAAGGCGTTGTTTGGAATTAAATAAATAGCTAATTTTTTGTTATAGATGATGAAAAAGAGTATAGTCATAGCATCCGCATTGATAGTATTATTCATAGGTTCATGCAATAATCGCCAAACAGTGGCACCACCTCCTGCCATAACTGAAGATATGGCATATGAAGGAGTAAGCAACTATTGTCATAGTGAATATGACTGGAGCATAGCCAAAGACAATCCTTCTATAATGAATGTTGAGATGGGAGAAGAGACTGATTCAGAGTATCATGTAGTATTCCGTAGTTATACAGGTGCATTTGTTCATTTCTATGTCAATAAGACAAGTGGTAATACAAGAATGGTGGAGAGCGTTCCATCCCTTAATGTTGAAGAAGCAGGCACCTTTGATTTGTTTGATTACTTAGATAAAGAATAGCAATTGGCACTTAAATATTGAAAATGTTGTTTGAAGCCCTTTGTTCACAGAATAAGCACTAATAATAGTGGAGTGTTGCAACCCTATTTTCCAACTATCAAAATGATAGTTACTGTTATTGAGTCTTTCTTGCTATTTTTAGGCTGAAATAGCAGAGAAGTTAGCCTAAGCAAAAAGCGACATTTTGAACAGTAACTTTTGGCCTAAATATTTAGTTAAAGTAAACGGTCCGTTTAGTACTAGTAAAAGGTGGGTTTACTAGAACTAAGCCGCCCTTTTAGAGAAACTAGACGAAGTGGCCGCTTTACCTGCATTTTTGCTGGAAAAATAGTGTACTTTTAGGACAAAAAACATTGCCTCTCCTTGAGGACCAATATAAAAGATTTTACCAAAAACACTCAACACTCCACTTTTTGATAGTAATATACTAAAAACAAGATGATTAAGATAGTGGAGTGTTTGAAAAACACTCCACAAACACTCCACGCTTTTTCACCCCAAAATATAGCCTTATTACTGACGATATTCATCATATAGATGTAAATACCTATCATATTGCCAATGATTATGATATTATAATGTCATATGGTCAAAATTTAACACTCCGCTGTCAGTGGAGTGTTAGTGGAGTGTTTTCCAAGCACTCCACTCTTCAAACAAGATGAATAATAATCAGTTATATGGTAATAGTGGAGTGTCGGAGTGTTTTTGCATCAATTCTTCTTTTTTTTTATCTATCTGAAGTAGAAGAACAACCAATTCATCAACTCCAAGATGGTAATATAGAACCGCATTTCATGCACCAACGCCATTTTTTATACAATCTATAGAAAAAACTGCCAAATACCTAATGATTTATAAAACCCTTTTCTTATATTTGCAGTGTATCTTATGATATCTTTGAGGGTTTAGTGATGTGTGGAACTTATTTTACCTTTTTGCGACATGATGTATAAATTGTTGTAGTCAAATATTGAAAATGATGAATCAATCTAAAATCTATTTCAATTCGCGGGATATGCTAATCCGCTTAGTCATTCAGAAGATTGTCTATTTTGAAGGTGATGGTAACTATACTTGTATTGTTACAGCTAACAAGCAAAAAATATGCATCACTCTCAATTTAGCTCATACAGAGGAGATGCTTGCCAAGCAATTGGGCGATACCGCCAAGCAATTTATGCGAGTCGGGAAACGCTTTATTGTCAATATGAACTATATCAATCAAGTTAATATACTTAATCAGCATTTATGGCTTTCTGACAGTGAGCACTTCTTATTCCAGTTAACAGTGTCAAAAGAAGCCTTAAAGACTGTTAAAGAGCTAGTCGTCAAAACTAAAATCTAAGCGCTATGGAGATAATTATCGGTAGAGATGCCCAGACACGTCAATTGAATGTTGTAAAAGACGGAGTATCTAAAAAGTTTGGTTCGTCAGGAAGTGTACCTATGGATGTCAGTCGTCAACATATATCACTGATACCTGTAGGAACTGGATGTTGGCAAATTAAGAATTTGAATGCCCAGAATGTTACTTTCGTTAATGGCGTGGCTGTAGAAAGCAAAACTATTTCTGAGGGAGATAAGGTAGAGTTGGGTAATTCCCATTACTTGTTTCAATGGGATGCTTTACATGAACCAAAGGTGGAAACTGTGAATATTAAGGAGCTAAAGAAAGTGTGGGAAGATTATGAAAAAGACACTCTTGAACTTGATATAGCAGAGAGGAAGTTTAATGCTGCACGCTCAGCTACAGGTATCATAACAATGCTTGCTATTGCTTGCAGCATTATTTTAGGTCATAGCTTCATCTACATATTGCTGTATGCTATTGCTATAGGCATTTCTATAATATTCACTATTCAAGCTTATAATAAGTCAACAGAGGTTCCTCAGTTAAGAAGGGACATTAAAAGAAAATTTGAGAATGATTATAAATGTCCTAAGTGCCATCACTTTATGGGTTATCAAGGATTTGATATATTAACCCAAAATGATGCTTGCCCATACTGTAAGACTAAGTTCCAGTAATAGCTTCGTACAGAAAACGAGGCGTTTCCTACAAGATGCTTTAAATTCTTTGGATTGAGAGCAAAAAGTTTATTACATTTGTGAAACAAAAAAACTAAATGATATGAACGAAGAAACAATCATCGAGAAGAACTCTGTAGTTGCAGCAACGAACGGATCAGTAGAAAACAAGCAAGAAAGTAATCCTTGGAAGTATGTTACTTTGGGTGGAATGCCAGGCATTTTGTTAGGTGCAGGTTTGTTGTATGCAGGTCAAACTTCAGCTCAGGCGCTTGCTCAAGCAGAAGAAGTTGTAGCGTCTGATGGTAAATCCAATGGCGATGAAGTAACGAATGGGCAGTCTTCACAAGAATACTGCGATGCCCTGTCAATAGTACCTGATAGTTTGCATGTGGCTCAAGTATCAGATAGCATGTCTTTCAGTGAAGCATTTGCTGCTGCTCGTGCTGAAGTAGGTCCTGGTGGTGTGTTCTATTGGCATGGTGGTGTTTATGGCACCTATTATGCTAACGAATGGGATGCTATGACAGCTGAAGATAAACAGGAATTTGCTGAATTAGTACAGCCAGAAATCAATGCCAACCAAGTGCCTACACCTACAGATGCACATCCTGACATAGCCGTTCAAGATTCACAAGTAGTAGATGATGCAGAGGCACAATTAGCTCAACAGATTAGCGAGAATTTTGATATGGGTGGCGATGTTCATATCGTGGGTTATGCTAACTATGATGATCATTTGATGGTAGGATACGATCTGGATAATGATGGTGAAGCTGATGTGGCCATCATTGACGTTGATGGCAATTTCGCGCTTAGCAGTGATGATGTAATTGTGGATACTTCTGGCAATGCTGTCACTATCGGCGATTTGGCGGGTACTGACCCTACCTTTATGGCAAATATGGAGAATCCTGATGTAGCTTCTGATATGCCTGACTATATGAATGATGCAAATATAGATCCTTTGGTGTGATGAGATTGATTCGCGTAATCCTCATGATGCTTTTAGTTTGTGCTACTCAAATACAAGCAAGAGTTTATTTGGTGAGTGTAGGCATAGCTGACTACCCAGGTAAAGTGAACGATTTAAGCATCAGTGACAATGATGCCAAGGTCATTGCCAAGGTGTTTGAAGCAACTAATAATTCATATGCTATTATATTAGTGAATGAAGAGGCTACTACAGAATCGTTGCTTCGTAATATGCAAACCGCCTTTTCTGATGCCAAAGAAGAAGATGAAGTTATCTTGTATTTTAGTGGTCATGGTACACCTGGGGCATTGGTTTGTTACGATGGTTTATTAACTTATCAGCGTATCTATAATGTAATGAAAAACTGTAAGGCAAGTAAGAAAATCATAATTGCTGATGCCTGTTATTCTGGAAAGATGCGTACCAGCAGCAAACAAAGTGATAGCTTTAACTCGCAAAGTGTCATGTTGTTTCTATCTTCTCGCGCTAACGAAACATCGCAGGAATCAAGATACCAGAATAGTCTCTTTACCATCTTTTTAGAACGTGGTTTACGTGGAGGAGCTGATAATAATAGAGACCGAGTAATCACCGCACGTGAAATTTATGACTTTGTACATGATGGTGTAAGTGAAGCTTCCAAAGAAAGGCAGCATCCAGTGATGTGGGGGAAGTTTGATAATAATATGGCAATTATAAATTGGTAAGATTATGCAGATTAAAAGAGTAAGGTGTCCTAAGTGTGGGGTAACGCTTGAAGTGAAAAACTCTAAGAATGAAATTGAGAAGCTAGTTACTTGTCCTAAGTGTAAAACTCCGCTTAAAATTTCTTTTCCACCTCAACAAGAACCACTAGAGGCTCCTACAATATATGGAACTTCCACGTCCAATGAAGATGGTGCTACTCAGTTAGGAGGTGGTTTAAGTGACGCAACTGTCATAGGTGGTAATATGAACGGGTCAACACAGCTGGTTATCCCTTCTCAAAAGTCAGCAGTATTGCCTCGTTTACTATTTGAAGGAGATATCTACACTCTTCGAGATGGGAAAAATGTCATAGGTCGTAAGGCACAAACCTCACAAGCAACTGTTCAGATAGACACAGATGATCGTTATATGAGTCGTCTGCATAGCATGATAATGATTACCTCATTGCCCGATGGAAGCAAGAAAGCCACTTTAAGCAACTATCAGAATAAGAATAAAACCATCGTTGATGGTCAGGAAATCTGCACAGGCGATGAAATCCGCCTGACAGATGGTGATAGCATCACTATGGGACATACTACTATTGTTTTTAAACTTTCATAGCGTATGAAAATCGATTTATTTCCACCCCTTAGTATATATGAGATTGGTCAAAGGACCAATCAGGAAGATGCTATCGCTCAATGGAACAGTCAATTATTTGTGCTATGCGATGGCATGGGTGGACATGAAAAAGGTGAAGTAGCAAGTCAGACTGTCAGTACTTCTTTAGTAGAATGGTTCAATACAAATAGCATTCTATCTTTGTCAGATGAACAACTTAGAGAAGCTCTCGAATATGCATATAGTCAGTTAGATAAAAAAGATAATGGTGAACTAAAAAAGATGGGAACCACCTTTACCTTATTATTTTTCGATAATCAAGGAGTTACTGCTGCCCATATTGGTGATAGTCGTATCTATCATGTTCGTCCTGGGGTAGGAGTGCTCTACCAGTCACGTGACCATTCTCTTGTCTTTGACCTCTTTCAAACAGGTGAGATATCTTACGAGGAGATGGCTACCCATCCTCAGAAGAATATCATCACACGAGCCATGACCCCAGGTTTGGAAAACCGAACACATCCTGATATTATTCATATCACAGATGTTCAGCAGGGCGATTACTTTTATATTTGTTCTGATGGTATGTTGGAGCAAATGGATAACGACGAACTTGTTTCCTTATTCTCTTTAAGTGTATCAAATGAGGAAAAACGTCAACAACTTATCTCTGCTACTGTTCACAACAAGGATAATCATACTGCTTGGATCATACAAATTAAGAATGTGATAAAAGAAACTGGTGATGAAGAGCTTGTTAATGAAGAGTCAACGGCTCGTTGTAATGCTGTCAACCTGATACCAAAAAAAGTTCAGGAAATTGCAGAAGCAGTGTCTGAGACAGAGTTAACAGAAGAAGATGATGTGGTTGTGGTTTCCGATGTTTCTCAGCCTTCAATTAAGAAAAAAGTATTTTGGACAAAACTATTAGTGATGTTAATAGTTTTGCTTGTTGTATTGTTTACTGTTTGGCATTTCTTTGGTAATGATACTGAGCAAGAAGGGCATTCTAAATATCATGAACATTATGACGAAATAATAAAATAGTTATGCAAAACCTTCAACCTAATACCACTTTACAGGGTGGAAAATACAGAATAGAAAAGGTGCTGGGGCAAGGAGGCTTCGGCATCACATATCGCGCCATGATGAAAGAAACAGCATCGGGTAAATTAGGAGCCATTGAGATTGAGGTTCCTGTAGCTGTTAAAGAGTTTTTTATGTCAGAGACTTGCATGAGAGATGAGAATACTTCCCATGTGACTGTGCCGTCTACAGGAAGTAAGGCTACAGTAGTGCAATTTCAGCGTAAGTTCGTTAAGGAAGCTAACAATCTGGCAGGCCTGTCTCATCCTAATATCGTGAAAGTGATTGATGTGTTCAAAGAGAATGGCACTGATTATTATGTGATGGAGTTCCTTGGAGGTGGTTCACTCAAAGATTTGGTAAAGAAGAATGGTAAAATTGATGAATCACAAGCCTTGCATTATATTTCGCAGGTGGGTGATGCTCTTGACTACATGCATTCACAGAAATACATGTGTCATTACGATGTGAAGCCTGGCAATATTATGTTGGATAATAGTGGTACTCCTAAATTGATTGATTTTGGAATCTCTAAGAACTATGATACTGAAGGTAACCAGACAAGTAGCACGCCTGTTGGCATCAGCAAGGGCTTCGCTCCTTTGGAACAGTACCAGCAATCTGTGCAGGAGTTGTCTCCACAAACCGATGTCTATGCCCTTGGTGCTACCTTGTATTATTTACTTACAGGCAGTGTGCCGCCAGAGGCTTCTTTGGTGTTTAATAACGGATTGCCAGCTCTGCCAACAAGTATATCAGAGAAGACACGTATTGCTATAGAGTCAGCTATGCAGCCAAGGAAGAAAGACCGTCCGCAATCGATGCGAGAATTCCTGGATTTGCTTCAAGAAACCGTTGTGGAAGAGGATGATAAAACATTTATTGATAATCCTCAGCCAAAGCTGTCTCCGGCTTCAGTGCCAGAGCCAGTTCCGCAGCCAAAACCTGCACCACTGCCAAAACAAAATTCAGATACCAAATTCATAATAGCAAATAAATCATTTATTGCAATAGCGATATTTGTTGTTTTAGCTATTGGGTTTATTATTTATTGGGGTAGTAGTGTAGGCAACAATTCTCACATTCAAGAGGAAATAGGCGAGATCGCATTTGATTCTATAGTTATCAAAGAATATCGGAGCAATATCTTCTTCCATAGTGGTATCGGTGATTGCTCTTATACTGGTGAAGTGGATGATGAGGGAATACCTGATGGTACTGGCACTGCAACTTATTCGGATGGTCGTGTTTATGAGGGCAACTTTGAACATGGCGTGATGTCTGGAGATGCTAATTTCAAGTATGGTAATGGTGATACTTTTGAGGGAACATTTAGTAACAATGTTTTTAAAGAAGGCAAATATACCATCATTGATGATGGCAGCTATTTTCAAGGAACTTTCAAGAATGGTAAGCCCGACAAGGGTGATTGGTATGATAAAAGCGGTAAGAAAATCTAGGCAATATGAAAAGGATTATCCTAATTATAATTGTTTTGTTATTACCCATTTTGGCAATGGCACAAGGTGCAGGTGGTGAGATACGTCGTCCTGTGAGGACGAATACGAATAAAGTCAATAATAAACCAGCCCTGCAAGAAATAGATTACAATACATATAACACTGCTTTAGTGGAGAAAGCAGAATTAGGGGATGCCAATGCACAGAATAGCCTTGGAGTTTGTTATTATTATGGCCGTGGTGTAACTCAGGACTATGCCAAAGCATTTGAGTGGTACACGAAGTCGGCAGATCAAGGGAATATGTATGCTCAATATAATCTGGGCAATTGCTTTTATTATGGAAAT
>OMSH01000133.1 GCA_900313715.1 uncultured Prevotellaceae bacterium | reverse complement strand
AATGCTGATGCCGGCATCGCTGAATACCTTGATAGCATCGGCACCACAGCCAGGCCTGTTGTCGAGCTCAATGGCAAACACGTCGGTCAGTGCCACAGCTACACCAGCTTCTTTCAAAACTTCCCACGCACGAGTTGGCTCACTGCAGATGATACGGCAGATACCATACTCAGCAGTATCGGCAATTGTCATAGCAATCAGTTGAATCTGAGAATGCTTAAAAAGGTTGAGCACTTTTACCAGTGTGCCTGACTTGTTCTCCAAGAAAATGGATAGTTGTTTGATTGTCATAATGGTATGGTTTTAGAATAATTTACGTAAATCTTTTACTCTGACAGCTTTCTTTTCGTCTGATACCACCAAACTGCCTTTTGGTACCAACTTCACCCGAGGCGTAATAAGAATTTCATCCTTCAACTGGCGGGTTATCTCACGTTCCAATGCTTTGAGACGATTGTAATCGTCGGTGAACATCTGGTTGATTTCCACCTCGATGGTCATGATGTCGTTGCTGTCAACAGTCTCTAAAGTAATGAGATAGTCGGTGCTCAGTTCCTTGAAACCCAGCAGAATCTTCTCAATTTGAATTGGGAAGATATTGACGCCCTTGAGAATCATCATATCGTCACTTCTGCCTTGCAGACGAGCCAGACGCTTGTGATGTCTGCCACAAGGACAGTCGCCTGGGATGATGCGGGTAAGGTCACGTGTACGGTAACGCAACAGCGGCATCGCCTCGCGGTTGATGGTGGTGAGTACCAGTTCGCCCAACTCGCCATCTGGCACAGGTTTCAGCGTCACAGGGTCGATGATTTCCACAATGAAATAATCTTCCCAAATATGCAAACCATTCTGTTCCTGGCACTCGAAAGCAACACCAGGTCCCATCATCTCTGAGATACCATAAGAGTTATATGCCTTTACGCCCAAGTTCTGTTCAATGCGTTGGCGCTGTTCTTCGCTATGAGGCTCGGCGCCGATGCACAGAACGCGCAACTTGGTATCCTTGCGCGGATCCACCCCTTCTTCCTTCATCACCTCATAGATGCGTGAGGCATAGCTGGGGATGGCATGCAGTACTGAGGTGCCAAAGTCCTTGATGAACTTGATTTGGCGAATGGTGTTACCAGCGGCAGCAGGAACGGTCAGCATACCCACCTTCTCGGCACCATATTGGAAACCTAAGCCAGCTGTGAACATACCATAACCAGCAGAATTCTGGAACACGTCTTCAGGACGGCTGCCTACCATCCATAGGCATCGAGCAACGGCATTTGCCCACTCTTCAAGGTCTTTCTGCGTATGCAGTACTACCGTTGGATTGCCCGTTGTACCGCTGGATGAGTGCAGGCGCACACAATCCTTCATGGGTACGCAAGCCAATCCGAAAGGATAATTCTCACGCAAGTCCTCTTTTGAAGTGAAAGGCAGTTTTTGTACATCATCTAAGGTTTTGATGTCCTCTGGTGTAATTCCCAGTTCTTGGAATTTCTTTTGATAGAAAGGTGAGTTCATGCAATGGCGCACAGTCTTTTGCAGACGTTCCAGTTGCAGCGCTTTCAGTCCTTCAACTGACAGTGTCTCTACCTCGGGGTTGAAATAATCAGAATAACTCATATCATTTTATGTTTCTATTATCTATAACATGGGCACTCTTGCCTTGGCTGCGCTCAATGGTATTAGGCGCTTTCAGCTTCACCTTGGCAGCAATGCTCAATACACTCTTCAGCTTGTTCGACAATTTCTTTTCCAGTTCGTCGATAGCAGCTGGGGTGTCGAAGGTAGAAGTGAAGTATTCCTGACGTAGCTCTACCTGCACCTGTAAGGTGTCGAGGTTGTTCACACGATCCACAATCAGCATATAGTGAGGTGCAAACTCCTTCATGCTCAGTACTACGCTCTCTACCTGTGACGGGAAGACATTGATACCACGGATGATGAGCATATCGTCGCTACGTCCGTGGATGGCTGACATTCGTACGTTGGTTCTGCCACATTCGCACTGACCTGGCAGCAATGAGCAGAGGTCGCGTGTGCGATAACGCAATACAGGCATTCCCTCTTTAGTAAGGGTAGTGAATACCAACTCGCCTTGCTGACCTAAAGGCAGAGGCTCTAATGTCACAGGATTGATAATCTCTGGATAGAAATGATCTTCGTTGATGTGAGAGCCATGCTGTGCTTGGCATT
>OMSH01000265.1 GCA_900313715.1 uncultured Prevotellaceae bacterium | reverse complement strand
GAAATGAGCCCCCATTTCGTCCTCATCCACCATGTGTTCCTTGAGCGAGTTGATGAAATTCTGAGCATTCTTCAGTTTGCCAACCTTATGTTGTATAATCGCGCTCTGTGCCTTGCCAATCACATCACCGTCTTTCAGGTTATTGTCCACCAACGACAAGAAGTGATTGTAGGCTTCTTTGTTCTTTGCTGGCACTGTCATATCGCCAATAGCTATCAGATAAAGATATTGCATCTCCATATACGACAGATACTTAGGCAGCTTACTCTTGCCGTAATTCCTCAGCATCTCCTGATAATGATCCAGCATCTTCGCATGGAGGAAGGCAAAGCCTTTTTCCTTCATTTCATCAACAGTGTCGCTATGGGCATCGACTGCCAACGGCTGACGACCATTCTCCGTGCCTTCCTTCAACAACATATCCAAGCGAATCAGCAAACCTGTAATGTAGGTGGTGGTGTAGTAACTGCTCTCCATACCACTGAACCAGCTCCATCCTCCATCTTCATTCTGCAGACCCTGCAACTTGATCAGGTCTGTTTCAATGCGGTTATTCATCTGGTTGATGTCAAACAGCAGACCTAACCTTTGCTTGCGCTCAGTTTCGCTCTGTGCATCCACCACCCAAGGTGTTTCGCTCAGTATGATTTCTTTCAGTTCCTGGTTCTTCTCCAACTGACTCAACAGGGTTTGCTTATCACCACCCTCGAGCTTCCAGCGATCAAATACCAGCTGGATGCGAGGCTGACTATTGGCGATATATGATGCCAATGTGTTGCCATAAAAAGCTGATGCCCACGCAATGGCATTGTCGGATGTAGGTTCACTGATTTCAGGCAGTGCTTGTACGGCATACCAGGCAGGATTGCCCGTAAACTCAACGGTGAGTTTTTTCTGCGTAGCAGATGGATGCTGGTGGTTAAACAAAGTCTCTGTGCTGAACTCACGCGTCTGGTTGCCTCTGATAGGCATGGCCATTGTTTCGGTTACATATTGTTTGTTGCTCAGTACAGGCAGCACATGCTGCTCACCGTCACTGAATTTTCCACCATCAGCCACCATACGAACACCCAGCAGATTGTAGTCTTCGGTCACATCGAAACCAAATGACACTGCAGTATTGCCCTTACCCTCCGCCTTGAAGGTCTTTGTCTGGGTAGCAATGGTCTTGTCAGAAACAGGGTCGAACAACGTAAATACCACCTTGCCATCCACAGGTTCTTCAGTAAGGTTAGCTATCACAGCAGCAATATTCACCTGATCTCCCATTCTTACGAAACGTGGCATATTGGGTTGCAACATGAAATCTTTCTGCGTTACCACTTCCGCCCTGAGGTTACCCACCATCATATCTTTAGTATGTGAAATTCCTCTGAAATTCCAGCGTGTCAGGCTCTCAGGCATCGTGAACGTGAGCACTATCTCACCATTCTCATTGGTGCGCAACTGAGGATAGAAGAAAGCTGTCTCAGCAAAGTTGGTACGCACTGCCAACTCATTGCCCGATGATTCATCTGTTGGTTGAGATTTCTTTTCCTGCTCGCCTCCTTGTTCATCAGTAAAGGCCATCTCCTCACTATCTGCAGTAGCATCTGCCATCTGAGGTGCTTCAAATGCCTTTTCCTCGGCCACAGCCATATCGGCTTCTATGCCTGCCGCATTCACGCTTTTCATCATGCGTGTGGCTCCCATAGCAACTTTCGAATACATGACGAGGTCGTCTCTGAAAAAGTGCATGCGTGGAATGTCCAGGTAGTCCCATTCCCAAACGGGTACCCCGAAGTCCTTTCCTTTCCAGCGGAACGACCAATACGAACGGTTGTTGGAACTCTGGTGGCGTCCTACTGAGAAAAAATAACGGTTGTAATACACATACAAGTCTTGGTAATGGGGATAAATCTTATCGAGCGATGCGTCATACATATACGACAGCATCTCGGATGCTGCAGGAGCACCGTCGGGTGTCTTAATCACCAGTCGCCACTCTTCCTGCTGACCAGGTTGCAACTTATCGCGGAACACTTCCCACTTCATGCTCAGTTGCTTGACGGGTTTGGTCTTCTCAATCTGCAACTGACGGGCATACACCTTATCATCTTTCACGAAGGTAAAGAGCACCGTTACACCCTCGCCATATACCTCCTTATAAGGCAACACGAATTTCTGCAAGGCGTTGTTGAGTTGCAGTGCCTTCGACTCTACTCGTTTATTGCCGGCAAACACATCCATCAGCACATGGGCGTTGGCATGTGAAGTACCAAATATAAAGGTGGCAGGATGCTGCTCGTCGAACGTCAGTCTTCGGTGTCCTTCGTCAAAGAAGATATCCACAAAGGTACCAAACTGAGTGTCGTCATCACTGTAGAGGTTGAACGTTTGCAAATGACGTGACTGTTGTTCTTCTGGCAATGACGCCTCACCCACCACAGTAAATTCTAGCATATACTGCGCTGAAGGCAAAGTAGCAAACGAACTAAATATATGATTTTCATTAGACTTAACATCACCTTCTTCCACTACCCTCTGTTGCTTTACCTCAGTATCAGGGGCATTTTCCTTGGCCAGTCTATAGAGACGATAGTGCAAGGTCACCTCTCGAGGATGACCAACAGCATTGTTCACAACAGGGGTGAACG
>OMSH01000176.1 GCA_900313715.1 uncultured Prevotellaceae bacterium | reverse complement strand
GATGGTAAGATAGGCGATTTTGCGGCCTTCTTCGATAATTGGCATCAGACCTATCCCAATGCCAAGATCTCCATCAGCGAATATGGAGCAGGAGCCAGCATCAACCAGCATGTGGGCAAGTTCGATGAAGACAATAAGGAATATAACAATCCTCGTGGCAAGCTCCATCCTGAAGAGAAGCAAACTGTTTCTCACATGAAGCACATCAAGATGATTACGGAGCGTGATTATATCTGGGGCTCATACGTATGGAATATGTTCGACTTTGCTTCTTCCATGCGTACTGAGGGTGATACCAACAATATCAACGACAAGGGGTTGGTGACACACAATCGTCAGACTCGCAAAGATGCTTTCTACCTTTATAAAGCCAACTGGAACAAGGCTGAACAGACCGTACATCTCTGTTCTAAACGCTATGTTGACAGAAAAGAGGATGTGACAGACATCATTGTGTTCACAACAGCTCCAAACGTGAAACTCTATATCAATGGCAAGTTGGTGGGCACCCAGAAGACAGACGCATATGCTACCGTAGTATGGGAAAATGTGAAACTGAACAAGGGTGTTAACCAAGTTGAAGTGCGTACGGCTCATGGCAACGACTCGGCAACTTGGAATGTTCAATGACAATTGACAATGAATAATCTATTTGATATTAAAGATAAAGTTGTTATCATCACTGGTGGCACAGGTATTTTGGGGCATGCCATTTCATTCTATTTGGCAGAGCAAGGGGCCAAGGTGGTGATTATGGGCCGGAAAACTGATGTGGGCAATGCAATGGTGGCCGACATCAAGGCAAAGGGTGGGGAGGCAATGTACCTCACTACCGATGTGATGAATCGTGAACTACTGGAGCAGAATCTGGCGGATATCATGACTGCTTACGGCAGGGTAGATGCCCTGTTGAATGCTGCTGGTGGCAACCTCTCTGGCGCTACGATTGCTCCTGATAAAACATTCTTCGACCTGAATCCTGACGATTTCCAGAAGGTGCTTAACCTGAATCTGATAGGTACTGTCCTGCCTACGCAGGTGTTCCTGCAACAAATGGCCGCTCAGGGTAAGGGAGCCATCGTCAACTTCTCGTCGATGTCAGCTTTCCGTCCACTGACGCGTGTGGCTGGCTATGGTGTCGCAAAGGCAGGCGTGACTAACTTTACTGCTTATATGGCAACAGAGGTGGCTAAGAAGTTCAGTACGGCTATTCGTGTCAATGCCATTGCCCCAGGCTTCTTCCTGACCGAGCAGAACCGAACCTTGCTCACCAACCCTGATGGCAGTTGGACACAACGAGGACTGGATATTATCCACCAGACACCCATGGGACGCATGGGAGAACCTGAAGAGCTTTGTGGCACCATCCACTATCTCATCAGCGATGCCTCACAGTTTGTCACAGGTACCGTTGCCATTGTCGATGGTGGCTTTAATGTGTTTACAATTTAATTTTCAATGTATATGGTTTTGTGTGAACAGACATTCCGTTGGTATGGACCCAACGACCCCGTGAGCTTGTCGGACATCAAGCAAGCTGGTGCCACAGGCATCGTTACCGCTTTGCATCACATCCCTAATGGTGAGATATGGTCGGTAGAGGAAGTCATGAAGCGCAAGCTGATGATTGAAGAGGCAGGCTTGAAGTGGTCGGTGGTGGAGAGTGTGCCCGTACACGAGCATATCAAGACACAGACAGGCGATTATCTGCGTTACATCGAGAATTACAAGAAGAGCCTGCATAATCTCGGCTGGTGTGGCATTAAAGTGGTGACCTACAACTTTATGCCCGTACTTGATTGGACACGCACCGACTTGGCCTATGAGATGCCTGATGGTAGTCGTGCCCTTCGATTCGAGCGTGCCGCTTTCATTGCTTTTGATTTGTTCTTGCTGAAACGCCCAGGTGCCGAAGCTGAATATACAGAAGAAGAAAAAGCCAAGGCAAAGGCCCGTTTCGAAAAGATGACGGACGAGGAGAAGCATCGTTTGGTGCGCAATATGATTGCCGGCTTGCCAGGCTCAGAAGAGAGCTTTACACTGGAGCAGTTCCAGCAAGAGTTAGACAGGTACAAAGACTTCACGCCTGAGCGTCTCCGAGCCAACCTCATCTATTTCTTGCAAGAGGTAACACCTGCTGCCGAAGAAGCAGGAGTAAAGTTGGTGATTCATCCCGATGATCCTCCTTGCTCCATCTTGGGGTTGCCCCGCATCATGAGTAATGCTGCCGATTTCCAGTCGCTCGTTGATGCCGTGCCATCACCGGCAAACGGTCTTTGTCTGTGTTGTGGCTCGCTGGGCGTGAGCGCCGAAAATGACCTTCCTGCCATGATGCGTCGCTTTGCCGATCGCATCCACTTTGTTCACTTGCGTAGCACCCAACGTGATGCCGAAGGCAATTTCTATGAAGCCAACCATCTGGAGGGTGATGTGCCTATGGTGGAGGTGATGAAGGCATTCCTTGAGATACAGCAAAAGCGAGGTGAGAGCATCGCCATGCGCCCCGATCATGGTCATCAGATGGCAGATGATTTGCGCAAGCAGACCAATCCCGGCTATTCGCTCATTGGTCGTCTGCGTGGCTTGGCAGAGCTTCGTGGCCTTGAACTCGGCATTGCCCAATCTTGTCACGACTCGGCATAGCTGATGCAGGGCTTGCGCTTTGCTCTTCGCCTTGTGGATGTGCCGACGGCTGACTGCGAGCAGACATTTGGCTTCGCCCTATTCTGTTTTGACTCGGCCAAATCGATGCCAGCATCTTTGGCTTTCGCAGAGTCAAGCTTGTTTGAAACAACTGACTACAAACCGAGAACCATAATGCTTACATTAATGGCCAAGGTGCGAAGGAGGAAGACAATAGTCAATGCCGAGTCGCGACAGAATAGGACGTAGTCCATTTTTAATTCTCAATTCTCAATTTAATTGTATATGAGTAAGTTCGATAAATTAGCAGTAATGCAAAAAATAGGTGCCACTAAGATGGTGCCAGTGTTCTATCACCAAGACGTTGAAATAGCC
The DNA here is from genome assembly GCA_900313715.1 of uncultured Prevotellaceae bacterium. GTDB lineage: Bacteria > Bacteroidota > Bacteroidia > Bacteroidales > Bacteroidaceae > Bacteroides. Next base: position 2,575 of record OMSH01000176.1, on the reverse strand, counting down.
AAACAGGTGGTCAAAGCCTGTTATGACGGAGGTGTCCGTGCTTTCGAGTTCACCAATCGTGGCGATTTTGCCCATGAGGTATTTGCAGAAGTAAGAAAGTTCACTTGGACAGAATGTCCCGAGTTGGCATTGGGCGTTGGCTCAGTGGTTGATGCTCCTACGGCATCACTCTTTATTCAGATGGGAGCCGATTTCGTGGTAGGCCCGTTGTTCAACCCCGATGTGGCGAAGGTCTGCAACCGTCGTGGTGTGCCTTATACGCCAGGTTGTGGCAGTGTCAGTGAGGTGGGCTTTGCTCAGGAAGCCGGTTGCGACCTCATCAAGGTATTCCCCGGCGACGTACTGGGGCCTAAGTTCGTGAAAGGCTTGTTGGCTCCTATGCCTTGGAGTAAACTCATGGTGACTGGTGGAGTTGAACCTACCGAAGATAATCTCTCTGCATGGTTCAAGGCTGGAGTCTTCTGTGTAGGTATGGGCTCCAAACTCTTTCCCAAAGACAAGATAGAAGCCAAGGATTGGCAGTATATCACCAACAAGTGTCGTGAAGCCTTGAATATTATTAAGAAATAAAGTCGAAATGAATGTGTGTAGATGGCTTGTCTGCTTGCAGTCAGCCTCGGCACATTCATGAGACTCTCGATCTCTTTAACCTGACAAAAAACCAACAACCATGAAACCTTTTTTAGATAAAAACTTTCTGCTTCAGAACGATACGGCTCAGAAGCTCTACCACGAGCATGCGGCGAAGCTGCCCATCATTGACTACCACTGCCACCTCAATCCCAAAGAGATAGCAGAAGACCATCGTTTCCGTTCCATCACCGAAATGTGGTTAGGTGATGACCACTACAAGTGGCGTGCCTTGCGAACCAATGGGGTGGATGAGTATTACATCACGGGTGGTGCCTCCGACTGGGAGAAGTTCCAGAAGTGGGCAGAGACCATTTCCTATGCTTTTCGCAATCCGCTTTATCATTGGACGCATTTGGAGCTTCGTACGGCCTTTGGTATTCAGAAGTTGCTTAATCCTGATACGGCTAAGGAAATCTACGATGAATGTAATGAGAAGTTGCAACAACCCGAATTTTCTGCTCGTAGTCTCATGAGGCGCTATCATGTTGAGGTGGTATGCACTACCGACGACCCTGTTGATTCCTTGCAGTATCACGAGCAAATCAAGGATAGTGGTTTCGAAATCAAAGTGCTGCCAACGTGGCGTCCAGACAAGGCAATGGCCATTGATAATCCCAAGACCTATCGTGCCTATATCGAGCAATTATCTGAGGTCAGTGGTGTAGATATCTATAACTACAGCGATTTGCTTGAGGCCCTTTACCTGCGTCATCTCTATTTTGCCCAGCATGGCTGCAAGTTGTCCGATCATGGCATCGACTGCTTCTATGCCGAGCCAGTGACAGAAGACGAGATGCAGGCCATTTTCGTCAAGGTCATGGCAGGTGATGAAGCTACTGAGGCAGAAAAACAGAAGTTCAAGTCGGGCTTGCTAACATATTTTGCCGAGCTCGATGCCGATACACAGTGGGTGCAACAGTTCCATTTCGGTCCGTTGCGCAACAACAACACCAAGATGTTCCAACTGTTAGGTCCTGATGCAGGTTTTGATTCTATGGGTGAGTTCACTACCGCCAAGAGCATGGCACAGTTCTTCGACCACCTCAACAGTGAGGGATGCCTGCCCAAGACCATTGTCTATAACCTCAACCCCAATGCCAATGCTATGGTGGCCACCATGATAGGCAACTTCCAGGATGGTAGTGTGCCAGGCAAGATGCAGTGGGGTAGTGGGTGGTGGTTCCTCGACCAGAAAGACGGCATAGAAAACCAACTCAATATGCTCTCTTTGCAAGGCTTGCTGAGCCGTTTTGTAGGCATGCTCACCGATAGTCGCTCGTTCCTTTCTTATCCACGTCACGAGTATTTCCGCAGGATATTGTGCAACCTCGTAGGACAAGATGTTGAGAATGGCGAATTGCCTGCAGAAGAGATGCCCCGCATTTGTCAGATGATAGAAGATATCTGTTACTATAATGCTAAACGCTACTTTAATTTTTGAGCTATGAAAAGGTTTTTGGTATCAATTGCTTGTATGGCAGGAATGATTTTGCTCATAGCTTGCGGCACCACTGCCAACAGTGCTGAGGCGACAGTAGAATAAATAGCTAAGGTTTTTCACATCTTCCCTATATGGGTGAGGCCCGCAATCTTCCTTATGGTGGAGGTGTTGGCTAGATTTTCGATGAGCATATCATAAGTTATGCTTTGTCCAAAGTCTCTGCACTATAGTCCCGTATCAATCCTCTGTTATCGTTACCTGCTGACCAGGCTGTATTATATCTTCTGCCAAACCCGTTATGGTCATGACCGCCATCATCATCATTATGACTATCTTCTTCATGTTGCAAATATAACGATTAAATTCTTTCATAAATACAAAGCTTCCACTTGTTTAGTTGTTTGTACTCTTCCACAGACTGCATCGGGCTGTGGTTCCCGCATCTTGGTTGGAATTAGTCAGCTGCGATGAATTACATCGGGTCACCGCGTCCCGTTTTGT
>OMSH01000213.1 GCA_900313715.1 uncultured Prevotellaceae bacterium | reverse complement strand
TTCACCTTTTCCTATTAAAGAGGCATAACGGGCAGAATAAACTCCTGGTTCACCATTCAAGGCTTCCACTTCCAAGCCAGTATCGTCGGCAAAGCAATCCATGTTGTAATGCTGATGAATGTACTGAGCCTTTTGAACTGCATTTCCCTCTAAGGTATCTGCCGTTTCAGGAATGTCTTCGTGGCAATTGATGTCATTCAAACTCAATATTTCAAACTGAGATCCGAGAATATCTCGAACTTCAGTAAGTTTATGTTCGTTATTAGTGGCAAAAACCAGCTTTTTCATACTTGTTTTATTAATGCTTCCTCAATAGCCTTTTCCTCTTTCTTATTAACCTTTACCTTCAGTTTGTCGAAACCTTCACCGAATACACCAATGACGGCACTCTGAGAGATAAAGGCATTGCTGTCGATGCTTTTCACCAATCTGAAAATCTCTACTGACTGACGCTTTGAAGCCAATACAAACAGCACTTTTACATTGTGTTTGGAATACCAACCTGTGCCATCGAATACAGTTACACCTCGATGTGTTTTACGATTGATAACATCAGCAATCTTATCATATTCTTTTGAGAATATAAAGAACTGTACAGATTGACGAGCACTGTTAATGACATAGTCTAATACGTATCCTATAATAAATAAGGTAACGAAACCAAAAATCACTCTTCTCAAATCGTGAAATACGAAATAGCAAGAACTGATAATGATAACATCACATAACTGAATCATACGTCCCAATGAAATATCCCTGTATTTATTGACGATAGCAGCTATGATGTCTGTACCACCTGTACTACCATTCACATTAAATACCACACCTAAACCAAAGCCACAAAGCACAGAACCAATGATACAAGCCATAAATTCCTGTCCTTCACCTAAGATTAATGGAGGAATACCATCTTCACCATTGACTATTTTCTGAAAAAACCAAAGCAGGAAAGTGAGTAACAAGATGCTATAGCTAGTCTTGATACAGAACTTGATACCTAACAATTTGAAGGCAAATACCATTAAAATGGCATTTACTATGAAATATGTTGATTGGATAGGAAATCCTGTGGCATAATAGATAATAGCACCAATACCTGTAGTACCACCAGTTGTAATTTGATAGGGCAACAGGAATGTTGCCCATGCAGCTGCATAGCTTATCAGACCAATCGTGATAAAGAAATAATCTTTAATGGTATGGTAGATTTCTAATTTCGTTGGTTTACGTAGTGTCATTTCAAGACAATGTTAATCAGTTTCTTTGGTACGATAATCACTTTCACAATCTGTTTGCCTTCCATCCATTTCTCAGAACGTTCGTCAACTATGACTTCTTTCTGGATTGTATCATTGTCAGCATCAATTGTGAACTCCTTGTTATAGCGAGCCTTTCCGTTGAAAGAAACAGTATAGTTTACACTTTCTTCCTTGAGGTATTCTTCATTATACTGGGGCCATTGTGCATCGCATACAGAAGTGTTGTGACCCAACATTTCCCACAGCTCCTCACAGATGTGAGGGGTAAATGGAGCCAAACAAGCCACAATTTGCTCTAATACAGTTTTCTTGCTGCATTTAAGTGAGGTAAGTTCGTTCACACAAATCATGAAGGCACTAATGGAAGTATTATATGAGAAAGTCTCAATATCTCCCGTAACCTTTTTAATCAACTTGTGAACGGCTTTCAGTTCTGCGGCATTAGGAACTTCATCAGTAACCAGATAATTGTCCTGACGATCATAGAATAAGCCCCAGAACTTTTTCAGGAAACGATGTACACCGTCAATACCGTTGGTATCCCAAGGCTTGGATTGCTCAACTGGACCCAAGAACATTTCATACAAACGCAAGGTATCGGCACCAAAACGCTCAACAATCATATCTGGATTCACCACATTGAACATAGATTTACTCATTTTTTCAATGGCCCATCCACAAATGTATTTGCCATCTTCAAGTATGAACTCTGCATTATTGTATTCAGGACGCCAAGCCTTGAATGCTTCTATGTCAAGTATGTCGTTTGATACAATGTTTACATCTACATGGATAGGAGTTACATCATACTTTTCTTTCAAGTTAAGAGAAACAAAAGTATTGGTATCCTTGATGCGATAAACGAAGTTGCTTCTACCTTGAATCATTCCTTGATTTACCAACTTCTGGAAAGGCTCTTCTTTGACAGAAACACCCAAATCGTGCAAGAACTTATTCCAAAAACGAGAATAGATCAAGTGACCAGTAGCATGTTCTGTACCACCTACATAAAGGTCAACATTCTGCCAATATTTATCAGCTTTCTCAGAAACCAAAGCCTGGTCATTATGTGGATCCATATAACGCAAGTAATAAGCACTTGAACCAGCAAAGCCAGGCATAGTACTCAGTTCAAGAGGAAAGACTGTCTTATTGTCAATCTTACTATTTTCAACTACTTGGTTGCTAACTGTATCCCAAGCCCACTTGGTAGCACGACCCAATGGAGGCTCACCCGTTTCTGTAGGCAGATATTTCTCTACCTCAGGAAGTTCCAGAGGCAGGCAAGACTCTGGTATCATGCAAGGCATCTCATCCTTATAATATACAGGGAAAGGTTCACCCCAATAACGCTGACGAGAGAAAATGGCATCACGCAAACGATAGTTCACCTTTACCCTACCCAACTCATGCTCCTTTACATATTTCTTAGTAGCAGCAATGGCTTCCTTGATGGTCAGACCATTCAAGTTCAAGTCACAATAGGGCTTTGCTCCAGCTTTTGGTGAATTACAAACTATACCTTCTTTAGCATCGAAGCTCTCTTCGCTTACATCGCAACCCTCTACCAATGGAACAATAGGCAAGTTGAAATGTTTAGCAAAGGTATAGTCACGACTATCGTGAGCAGGTACAGCCATTATGGCTCCAGTGCCATAACCAGCCAAGACGTAATCACTAACCCAGATAGGCACTGCTTCACCAGTGAATGGATTGATAGCATAACTGCCAGTAAATACACCAGTTACACTGCGATCAGCAATACGATCTCTTTCTGTGCGTTTCTTTGTTCTATCGAGGTAAGCATCCACTTCTGCCTTCTGTTCTTCGGTAGTTACCTTTGCTACAAATTCGCTCTCTGGGGCTAAAACCATGAAGGTAACACCATACATAGTGTCTGCTCGAGTTGTGAAGATGATAAATTCAACATCGCTGTCCTTTACTTTGAATTTAACTTCAGCACCTTCGCTACGGCCTATCCAGTTGCGCTGGGTTTCTTTCAGAGAGTCTGTCCAATCAATGTGATCCAATCCGTCTAGCAGGCGCTGAGCATAAGCAGAAACTCGCAAACACCATTGGCGCATTTTCTTCTGTACCACTGGATAACCACCACGAACACTCACACCTTCCACTACCTCATCATTAGCTAATACTGTACCTAATTCAGGACACCAGTTCACCATCATCTCACCTAAATAGGCGATACGGTAGTTCATCAATATCTG
>OMSH01000149.1 GCA_900313715.1 uncultured Prevotellaceae bacterium | reverse complement strand
TTCAAGTTCCTTCAGGAATATCTGGATGATGCCTGTGAGACCGTGTTCTCAAAACACTGGAAAGACATTACTTACAAAGGTGAATTACTATAAATAATCCAATTATGCAGATAGGATTCATAAACTTTAGTCAAGAAGAGCTAGCTCGAAAAAACAAGGTACTACAGATGGTTCGAGACCAAACTGCAATCGATGAACTTGGTTTTGGTCGTATACGTGATGCCTTTGCCAATATGATGTTCCCAGGAATGTCAACACTGCAACGTCGTGCGAAATACTTTGCAGTGATGCCATCGCTTTACTATCAGGCAACAAAGAAACACTACAATAGTGTCCGCGATGTGAGGGCTCAAATCGTAAAGTGGGAAATCAGATTAACCGATATGTTAGTTAATGGAGCTGGTAATGACGAGAATAAGAAGACCGGCATTACAGGACGCTCAATGCTAACAGCGGCAAAAAACGACCCAAGTAAGTTTGTAAAATACGATCCGACGTACATCTATATGAATGGCCTTAGGACTTTTGACATGATAAAAGGTGATATAGACATATACCATCTAATCTTTGACAGAAGTAAGCAAGTCTATCAGCAAAAACCAAAATACAAAGCATCTGAAGAAGGAGAAATGAGTGATTCTGAGGATAAAAGCGGCTTAATACAATTTATCGCCCCTTGTGAGGAAGTATATGATTTTGACAATGGTACAATGTTGTCTTTGGAACTAACAAAAAAAGAGGCGGATTATATCAAGGGTCACATTGTAAACTCAATCAAAAGCATGGATTCTATGCTTGCATATATTCTTCGTAATAATGTTGCAGTCTTACCAGAATATGATTCGCTTGGGAGAATCTGGCATGATATGCCTAAAGATTTCTCAGAATACATGAAGCAATATAGGATGGGCCAACGTTTTTCTCACCTTGCTTATGTAGTACAACTACGGTTCAATCATATTATGGCCATGTTTAATGAGCAAAAGGATGAAGCAGATAAGTTACAGGCCAGAATAGAAGAAGTACTGGAACAATATCCGTCAGACTTTACATGTCAGGCTATCGATGACATGCTATTCTATATACATAGCAGAGTCACTGAGCATACCGTCATCACCTTTTGTAAAAAATCGGTCAAACTTATAGAGAAAAGGGACTGGGAACAACTTGACGAACTGATTGTATCGAGAGAGAAGGCTGTTAAACCTGGGCGAAACAAGCTTAGGAATCCCAAATACAAGGGAGAAGAACGAGGTTGGCCTTCGATGTTATCTTTCAGATGGAATGAGATAGTGTATCAAGTTATCAATGAAATAAGGGAGGCAAAGTAATATGGCACGAGAATTATTGAAAGACCTGATATACGGCGAACAGCTTGTTTCAGACGGCTGCAAAGTTGAATTTGCTGTCGGCCTAACTTATTCCCTAAACTTAGAAGCTATGCTGACAGTTCCCCTTGCTTTTGGCGATTTAGGAGAGCTGGATAGCAGTGTCAAGCAAAGTCCTGCTTTCTTATTGGAAGGAATTCGTAGATGCAGTGATAAGATTGCCTTATTCTGCAATAAGGGAGGAATTCATGTTCCAAATGAAACAAGAACAATATATTCTCTATTGGAGTCCAGTATCTTCGAAGTGCAGAACGGCAACGACATTTTTTCTAATTTTCATCCCAAAATCTGGTTGGTGAAGGAAACAGACAAAGAGGGGGAGGAATGGCTAAAGCTGGCTGTAATGAGCAGAAATCTTGATTTTTCCACATGCCTTGATATATGTTGCTCCATCAGAGGCCATATAAGAAAAAGCAGAAGTTTAAGGGGAATAGGAAAACATAAACCTCTAAAGGAAATGTTGATTTGGCTAAGTGGATATGCCTCAAAGGGTAAAGCGGAAAAGGTCGTTTGGCTTGCGGAACAACTGGACTATGTTGACTGTTTCAAGTTAGATTTCCCTTTCCAAACTGAAGATGTGGGACGAGAAGAAGACGAAGGCTACGATTTCTTTCCTTTTGTCTATGGGAAAGAAGAATTCTCTCCTTATGGAGCTTTCCTTCAAAAATATCTTCCAGGGGATAGAATCCTTGTAATATCACCATTCATTGATATTACTACATTGTCGTGGTTGACTTCACGAAAGAAGGATTACAATTATGAGAGCAGAAATTCTATTCTCATAACACGCAAAGAATATGTCACACAAGAGGTCTATGATTTGTTTGAACAGGTTTGGGTACCTAATGACACGATGATAGACAACACAACTGCAAATGTTGATTTGCATGCTAAGATGTATTTGACGCAACGATTGACAGGTGACGATCTTGGATATACCTTGTATATTGGTAGTGCGAATGCAACCATTAATGCATTTAATAAGAACGTAGAATTCCTTCTGAGACTTCACTACAAGCGTACAACGAATGATAGAATAAAGGAACTTCTTGAAGAAATTACCAGTGAACACCGGTTTGTCGTGATGGATGCGCCGAATCCAGAAGCAAGCATTACTCGACCAAGCAATGAAAAAGAACTGACATTGAAACGAGCCGTTGGGTGCTTAAAGAAAGCTGTTATAAAGCCTAGCAGCAAGAACGGCCTCTATGATATTGA
>OMSH01000233.1 GCA_900313715.1 uncultured Prevotellaceae bacterium | reverse complement strand
GTATGGCTTGAACACATACTTCTGCATAAAAGCATCTATCTCGCGTTGGTTCTCCTGCTCGTTGAAATGATGCTGAATGATTTCGTAATCAGAGATGTAGGATGGCTCTATAAATGTTTCAACGAAAGTATTTCCTGTCTTGCGGTCTTTTTTGTTCTTATAAGTGAACTTGCCACAACCAAAAGCCCTCTTGTCAGCTTTGCGAACAATAGTGTTTCTGTCTTCATCAAACTCATAGTCATCTGACAAAACCTTCACTTTCTCTTTTTCCTTGCAGATAGTATCCAACACACTTCTTCCTTCTTCATCAAGATCTGTCAGTGTAAGGAACTGCTTGTTATAGTAGAAATGTTCGCGAGAGTATATTTTGCAGATATCTGATGGTTCGAATGACAATAACGCATTTACTATTGCCAGACGATGTTCTGGACGCATTTCACGACGCTTATCACCCTTGCTTTTCTTCAATAGTGTCCATCCCTTACTACCATCAATCAAGGCAACCTTATTACGACGCTCTTCTGGCTTATTCTTATTCATAATCCACAGATATGTATAGATACCTGTGTTGAAGAATTCGTTCTGTGGCATCTGAATAATAGCTTCAACCCAGTCGTGGTCAAAGATGTATTTGCGAATGTTACTCTCACCACCACCAGCATCGCCACTGAACAAGGTGCTTCCATTATGTACCTCCACAGCAATGCCTTTGTCACCCAGTTGCCACAGAATATGCTGCATGAACAATAGTTGCCCATCGCTAACTGCTGGCAAACCACCTGCGAACTGCCCAGTCTGATCGTTCTTTATGTCACGTTCATAGCCACTCCACTTCGTTCCGTATGGTGGATTGGCCACAATCACATCAAACGGCACATTGTGATAGGGAATCTTAGTGAGCGTATTACCGTATGAAATAAAACTTGTGTCTCTGAAACGGCTTTCAATAGCAGCCAAAGCATAGAGGGCATCGTTATACTCTGAACCATATGTGGCAATATTTTGATAACCTCCTTGATGATTCAATCTATCAGCAACACCGAAAAGCAAGTTTGCACCACCACAGGTAGGGTCGTAAACATGGATGAAATCATTCTTGGGCTTGTTAATCTTTGCAGACACTATTTCTGCTATAAGCGAAATGATATCATCAGGGGTGTACTGTTCTCCTGCAGTAGATGCAGAAATATCAGCCCAACGACGCTTGATGTGTTCTTCAAGCGTTGTAATATCAGAATTGGAATATGGTGCCAAATCTATCTCAGCCCACTTTTTAACAACAGCTAACAAGATTTTCTTTCCTCGTAGATTGGCAATAATACCATCCATGTTAAGAAATTTCTCTTCGCCAGCTCGTCCAATACCAAGTAATCGTTTTAGGTCAGCATCGAAGGCATTGAGATAATATCCAAAATCCTGTTCAAAGGTGGTGTCATTTGAACAAATCTTACGCAGCGTCTTATTCTGCATCACGATATACTCATTGAAGCCACAACCTTCTTCATCAAAAGCTTCACGGAAGTCATCCGGGTTGTCTTCTGGAGTTAGATGATACTTCTCTTTCACTTTTACAACTGCATTCCTCATACGACCTTCCAACATCATCAATGCAAAGAAGGGCATCATGTAAGCAGGAAAGTCACTCTGCTTGATACTCACTGCTATAAGGTCATCAGCAATGGCCCAAATATCGCTCTCGTAATGCATTATGTCACGAGGCTGAGAAGTATATTGTTCTGTCATAACTATCACCCTTAAACTTATATAGTTCCTTTAACGAGTTTAATCTTTTTGCTGTTTTTTATCAGATTATTGTTTCTTAAACTGGTTACAAAGTTACATATTTTCTCTCGAATAACCTATGATAAAAACAAAATATTTATTTTTTGCACAACTTTTTTTTAATATTCAATAAAATATATGGTTTCTATACCTCTATCGTGGTTCCTATGTAAGTCCCTTGCAAGTCCTATGTAAGTCCCATTTTTCGCCCATTCTTAGGAACGGACTTGCATCGAATTTGGAACGGATTTGAAACGGATTAGTAGCGAAGGAAGAG
>OMSH01000145.1 GCA_900313715.1 uncultured Prevotellaceae bacterium | reverse complement strand
GTGGTGACTATTTAGGTAAGACTATCCAGGTAGTGCCGCACATCACTGATGAAATCAAGCGACGCATCCTACTGAACGCCAGCAAGCAACCGCTCGACTTTGTAATTACAGAGATTGGCGGAACTATTGGCGATATTGAGAGTCAACCGTTCCTGGAAGCCATCCGCCAGCTCAGGTGGGAACTGGGACCTAAGCGAGCCATCAATGTGCACTTGACCTATGTTCCTTACCTGGCTGCTGCGGGTGAGCTGAAGACAAAACCCACACAGACAAGTGTGAAACAGTTACAAGGACTGGGTATTCAGCCTGAAGTGCTGGTACTTCGCACTGAACATGACCTGAGCGACAACATCAGAGAGAAGGTAGCACATTTCTGCAACGTAGATGTTTCGGCAGTGATTCAAAGTCAGGATCTATCTTCCATCTATGAGGTGCCCGTTAACATGCTTCGCCAGGGGCTTGATTCGGTAATACTAAGAAAGTTAGGAGTAAAACTAGCTAAGTTGCCAGCTTTGGGACCTTGGCAAGATTTCCTGGAGCGAAGAAAGAAAGCCACAAAAGAGATAAAGATTGCCTTAGTAGGGAAATATGATCTGCAAGACGCCTACAAAAGCATCATTGAGAGCCTCACCCATGCGGGAACGTATAACGACCGCAAGGTAAAGGCCATTTTCGTAAATAGCGAAGGCATCACCAACGAGAATGTCAGCGAGCAGCTACAGGGCATGGCAGGTGTCGTTATCTGTCCAGGCTTCGGTTCCCGAGGCATTGAGGGCAAAATCATCTCAGCTGCATACACCCGTACGCATGACATCCCAACTTTTGGCATCTGCCTGGGCATGCAGATGATGGTCATTGAGTTTGCCAGAAATGTACTGGGCTACGAAGATGCTAATAGCAGTGAGATGGACATACATACGCCACACAATGTTATCGACATGATGGAGGAGCAGAAGAGTATTACCCAAATGGGTGGTACGATGCGACTGGGTGCCTACGAGTGCGAACTGGTGAAAGGCAGCAAGGTGGCGCAGGCCTATAATGGCCAAAGTATGATTAAGGAACGTCATCGCCATCGTTTTGAGTTCAACAACCGCTATCAGGAGGAATACGAATCAAATGGCATGCAATGCGTAGGCATCAATCCCACCACTAACCTTGTGGAGATTGTAGAGATACCTGCTCTAAAATGGTATATCGGCACGCAGTTCCACCCTGAATATTCGTCAACGGTGCTGCATCCGCACCCATTGTTTATGTCATTCATTAAAGCATGCAGCAATGGAACAACTGAAGCATGAATGTGGCGTGGCGTTGATTCGCCTGCTAAAGCCATTAAACTATTACGTGCAAAAATACGGCACTTGTCGCTATGGGCTTGACAAACTCTATCTGCTGATGGAAAAACAGCACAACAGAGGTCAGGAAGGAGCCGGTGTGGCGTGCGTGAATCTTGATGCGCCAGCAGGTGAGGAATATATGTTCCGTGAACGAGCAGAAGGGAAAGATGCCATTACTGAGGTGTTTAGGAGAATTGATAATGGACAATTGACAATTGACAATGGTGCTGCATTAACCGATAATTCTCAATTATCTATTCTCAATTCTCAATTGTTGATGGGACATCTTCGCTATTCAACCACAGGAAAAAGTGGCTTGCAATATGTTCATCCATTCTTGCGCAGGAACAACTGGCGAGCCAAGAATCTCTGTCTGTGTGGCAACTTCAATATGACCAACATTGACGAGGTTTTTTCTTATCTGACGGCACAAGGACAGTCGCCTCGTGTCTATGGCGACTCCTACATCACCCTGGAACTGATGGGACATCGCCTGGATCGTGAGGTGGAAAGGCTCTTTGCAGAAGCAAAGGCACAAGGTTTGGAAGGCACCGACATCACTCAATATATCGACAATCATGTAGAGGTGGCTAACGTACTGAAGACCACCATGTCCCATTTTGACGGGGGATATGTGATGTGTGGACTGACTGGTTCCGGTGAACTGTTTGCCGTACGTGACCCTTGGGGCATACGCCCAGCATATTTCTACCAAAACGACGAGGTAGTGGTACTGGCCAGTGAGCGACCAGTCATTCAAACCACCTTCGACCTTAAAGATTCAGACATACAAGAGTTACAGCCAGGGCAGTCGCTTATCGTCCGCAAGAGCGGTGAGTGTTGTCTGGCACAAATCCTTCCATCTAAACAATTCTCGGCATGCTCGTTCGAACGCATCTATTTCAGTCGTGGTTCAGATTGCGACATCTACCAAGAACGCAAACGTTTAGGCGAGCAACTTACCCCTGCCATTATCCAAGCCATCGAGGGCGATGTAGCACATTCAGTATTCTCTTATATCCCCAACACTGCAGAGGTGGCTTTTCTTGGCATGACCGATGGTTTGCGACGCCTTAATCACGACGTGAGGATAGAGAAAGTGGTGTGGAAGGACATCAAATTACGTACCTTCATTAGTGACGGTGCTGAACGCAATGATCTCGCTGCCCATGTGTATGATGTTTCCTATGGTTCTGTCAAACCATATGAGGATAACCTTGTCATCATTGACGACAGCATCGTACGGGGAACTACCCTAAAGGAAAGTATTTTCAAGATCCTTGACCGCCTGCACCCCAAGAAAATTGTGATGGTGTCGAGTTCGCCACAGATTCGCTACCCCGATTATTACGGCATCGACATGTCCCGTCTCGAGGAGCTTTGCGCTTTTCGTGCCGCTATCGCCTTGATTCAGGAGAGAGGGATGCAACAGCTCATCGCCGAGGTTTACCGGAAATGCAAACAAGCTCTCGACCAATACAATGCGCAAAGCATGTTCCACGGACTTTCTTTCATGTTCAAAGAAAACTATGTCCGTGCCATCTATGAGCCTTTCACAGTAGAAGAGATAAGCGGAAAAATCGTTGAGATGTTACGTCCTGAAGGGATGAAGACACCTATCGAACTGGTTTATCAGAGCATCGGGGGACTGCATGAGGCTTGTCCCCATCATCCTGGCGACTGGTATTTCACGGGTCATTACCCCACACCTGGCGGCATCCGCATGGTGAACCAAGCGTTTGTTAATTATGTTGAGCAGGAATTAAAACTACAGTTATGAAAAGACAAGCAAAAATAATACTCGACGATGGTACAGAGTTTTTCGGTTGGTCGTTCGGAGCTGAAAAGAATGTGGGTGGCGAGGTCGTATTCAACACAGCTATGACCGGCTATCCTGAAAGTCTGACAGACCCCAGCTATGCCGGACAGATTCTGGTAACTACCTATCCGCTGATTGGCAACTATGGTGTTCCTGATACAGGTATGGGCAATAACCTATTGCCTCTCTTCATGGAAAGCGAAAAAATACATGTCAAGGCACTGGTTGTAGCTGATTATAGTGAGACCTACTCGCATTGGAATGCCAAAGAATCGCTGGCAACTTGGCTGAAACGTGAGGGGATACCAGCCATAACAGGCATTGATACCCGACGTCTGACCATGCTGCTTCGTGAACAGGGCGTGATGATGGGAAGAATCGTCATCGAGGGATGCCAGCATCCCATAGAAAACGATTTGATTGAGGATTATGGGAGCATAAACTGGGTAGAGCAGGTAAGCTGCAAAGAGGTCATTACCTACCATCCTGACAGGAAAGCAGAAGATCGTTCTCCATTAAAAAAAGTTGTCTTGGTTGACTGCGGCGTGAAAGCCAACATTATCCGTTGTTTGCTTCGCCGTGGTATTGAGGTGATTCGTGTGCCTTGGGACTACGATTTCAACTTACTGCAGTTCGATGGTTTGTTCTTGGCCAATGGTCCTGGTGACCCAGAGCGTTGTGGACAAACGGTAAATCATATCCGTGCCTTCTTGCAAAGTGAGAAGGTAAGGCCCTGCATGGGCATATGTTTAGGTAACCAGTTACTGGCAAGGGCAGCAGGGGCAAAGACCTACAAGCTGAAATATGGTCATCGCTCTCACAACCAGCCCGTTCAGTGGGTGGGATCCAGCAAGTGTTTCATCACTTCACAGAATCATGGATATGCGGTAGATGCACAGACATTGCCCTCCGACTGGGAACCGCTGTTCGTCAACATGAATGACAGGTCCAACGAGGGCATCCGTCATCGGTCGAAACCGTGGATGTCGGCACAGTTTCATCCCGAAGCCTGCTCAGGTCCTGTAGATACAGAGTTTTTGTTTGATGAATATGCAAAGATGTTAGGATGCTATGATAAATAAAATAATAAAAAAGGTTTTGCTGTTGGGTAGCGGTGCCTTGAAGATTGGTCAGGCAGGTGAATTTGACTATAGTGGTGCACAGGCTCTGAAAGCCCTGAAAGAAGAGGGCATTCACTCAGTACTCATCAATCCTAATATCGCTACTGTTCAGACATCAGAAGGAGTTGCCGATACGGTATATTTCCAGCCAGTACGAACTGACTTCGTGGAGCGTGTCATTGAAAAAGAACGCCCCGATGGCATCTTGTTGTCGTTTGGCGGTCAAACGGCATTGAACTGTGGCGTGGAGCTATATGAGAAGGGCATTTTGGAAAAATACGGTGTAGAGGTATTGGGTACCCCAGTGCAGGCCATCATCGATACAGAAGACCGCGACTTGTTTGTGAAGCGTCTCGACGAAATAGGTGTTAAAACCATCAAGAGTGAGGCTTGCAGTACAATAGAGGAAGTGCAACAGGCAGCCAGTGACTTAGGCTTCCCTGTTATTCTCCGTGCTGCCTATGCCCTTGGCGGATTGGGCTCTGGTTTCTGCGACAACGAACAGGAATTATTAGTGCAAGCCGAAGAAGCTTTCTCGTTCTCTCCCCAAGTTTTGGTGGAGAAGTCGTTAAAAGGATGGAAAGAGATAGAGTATGAGGTCGTGCGCGACCGCTACGACAACTGCATTACTGTGTGCAACATGGAGAATCTCGACCCATTGGGTATCCATACTGGTGAGTCGATAGTAGTGGCCCCCTCGCAAACGCTGTCCAACAGCGAATATCACAAGTTACGTGCGTTGGCCATCAAGATTATCCGCCACCTCGGCATCGTAGGTGAATGCAACGTGCAATATGCCCTCGACCCTCGGTCGGAAGACTACCGTGTCATCGAGGTCAATGCACGCCTTTCCCGTTCGTCGGCACTGGCATCTAAAGCAACCGGCTATCCTTTGGCGTTTGTAGCAGCTAAGTTAGGTTTGGGCTACGGACTTTTCGAACTGAAAAATGCGGTGACGAAAACCACCAGTGCTTTTTTCGAACCAGCCCTCGACTATGTAGTGGTGAAAATACCACGTTGGGATCTAACCAAGTTCCACGGTGTGAAGCGAGAGCTGGGATCGTCCATGAAGAGCGTGGGCGAGGTCATGGCCATCGGACGCACGTTTGAGGAAGCGTTGCAGAAAGGCCTGCGCATGATTGGTCAGGGTATGCACGGCTTTGTAGAAAACCACGAAATCAAGATAGAAAACATCGCGACGGCACTGCATGAACCAACGGACATGCGTGTCTTCGTGGTGTCCAAAGCCATGAAGATCGGTTACGGCATCGAGCAGATTCATCAATTGACCAGAATCGACCGCTGGTTCCTGCAGAAATTCAAGCATATTGTCAACATCGACCAGCAACTGAAAGAGTTCTCGTATATTTCAACGTTCATTGGAACGATGGAAAAGACCGAATTGTTAGAATACATTGAATCTCCAGAATTTGTAAATTTGCTGCACGAGGCTAAGGTTTATGGTTTCTCTGATTTCCAAATTGCCCGTGCACTGGGACTGGAAGCGCTGATGTCAATGGAAAAGGCTGGCTTAATGGTGCGCTCATGGCGTAAAGACCTGAGCATCCTGCCCATAGTCAATCAGATAGACACCCTTGCAGCGGAGTACCCTGCCCAAACGAATTACTTGTATATGTCTTACCTTTAAAATAATATGTTATGTGTGGAATAGTAGGTTATATAGGTACCAAACAAGCCTATCCTATATTGATAAAAGGACTTAGGCGCCTGGAGTACCGTGGTTACGACAGCGCCGGCGTAGCCATGATTGGCCAGAGTGGCAGTCTCAATGTATATAAGACCAAGGGGAAGGTGGATAACCTGACTGATTACTGCACCGACAAGGACATTTCGGGTTGTATAGGCATTGCCCACACCCGATGGGCAACACATGGTGAGCCTTCTGCCCGTAATGCACATCCACATTACTCACAAAGCCACAATCTGGCCATCATCCACAATGGTATCATTGAGAACTATGCCGACATTAAGTCAAGGCTACAAGAAAAAGGCGTAACATTTGCCAGCGATACCGACACAGAAGTACTGGTACAGTTGGTAGAATATATCATGTCAAGCAAGAACCTCACCCTGCTGGAAGCTGTGCAGACCGCTCTCTATCAGGTGATAGGTGCTTACGCCATAGCCATCTTAGACAAGCGAGACCCCCACCAGATTATCGCTGCCCGCAAACAGAGTCCGCTGGTGGTAGGCATTGGTGAGGGTGAGTTCTTCTTAGGCTCAGACGCCAGTCCGATTATCGAATATACAGACAAGGTGGTGTATCTCGAGGACGGTAACATTGCTGTCATCCGCTTGGGTGAAGAACTGAAGGTAATGAGTATTCATGGAGAGGAGCAGGCACTGCAAGTGAAGAAGGTGGATATCGACTTAGGACAGATTGAGAAAGGCGGCTACCCGCACTTCATGCTGAAGGAGATATTCGAGCAACCCGAATGCCTGACCAACTGTATGCGGGGGCGCATCAACGTTGAAGGCAATCAGGTGACGCTTTCTGCAATGATCGATCATCACCAAAAGTTACTTAAAGCCAAACGCATCGTCATAGTAGCCTGCGGCACCTCATGGCATGCCGGCCTCATCGGTAAACAGCTTATAGAGAGTCTTTGCCGCATACCATGTGAAGTAGAATACGCCTCTGAGTTCCGTTATCGCAATCCGGTAGTGACAAAAGACGATGTGGTGATAGCCATCTCACAGAGTGGTGAGACAGCCGATACTTTGGCAGCTATCCAACTGGCAAAGGAAAGGGGTGCTTTCATCTATGGTATCTGCAACGCCATCGGCTCCAGCATTCCTCGTGCCACTGACACGGGTACCTATATCCACGTAGGCCCCGAGATTGGTGTTGCCTCTACAAAGGCATTTACAGGACAAGTCACGGTATTGTCGATGCTGGCGCTCTGTCTGGCCGACAAACTGGGTACCATTACCAAAGAAGAATATCAGCTGATGGTGTCTGAACTCACACGCATACCGAAGAAGATGGAGCGTGCCTTGCAGGCCAATGAGCAGATTAAACACCTGGCAATGATATTCACTTATGCCAAGAACTGCCTCTACCTGGGTCGTGGTTATAACTATCCAGTGGCATTGGAAGGTGCGTTGAAGTTAAAGGAAATCAGCTATATCCACGCTGAGGGCTATCCTGCTGCCGAAATGAAACACGGTCCTATTGCCCTGATTGATTCAGAAATGCCTGTATTCGTCATTGCCACACGCGACCGTCTCTATGAGAAAGTCATATCCAACATTCAGGAGGTGAGGGCTCGTGGCGGTAGGGTCACAGCTTTGGTGACGGCAGGCGATGAACTGATCAGTCAATATGCCGATCATGTGATTGAGTTGCCAGATACGTTGGAGTGCTTCCAACCGCTCATTGCCTCCATCCCACTGCAATTATTGGCCTATCATATTGCCGTCTGCAAAGGGAAGGATGTGGACCGACCTCGCAACCTGGCTAAAAGTGTAACAGTAGAATAAAATACAAATACTATGTGTGGAATTGTAGCCATATTAAACGTACAGCAACAAAGTGCCGAACTAAGGCAGAAAGCATTGAAGATGAGTCAGAAAATACGCCATCGCGGACCCGACTGGAGTGGTATCTATTGTGGTGGCAGTGCCATCCTCGCCCACGAGCGACTGAGCATTGTGGATCCCGAGAGTGGTGGGCAACCCTTGTTCTCGCCTGATCGTCAACAAATACTGGCAGTGAATGGTGAGATATATAACCACCACGAGATTCGACGGCGCTTTGCCGGACAATACGAATTTCAGACGGGCAGTGACTGCGAGGTCATTTTGGCACTGTATCGTGAGAAAGGCATCAAATTCCTCGAAGACCTGAGTGGTATCTTTGCTCTTGTGTTGTATGATGAAGCCAAAGATGCGTTCTTGATTGCCCGTGACCCCATCGGCGTGATACCTCTATATATCGGTTACGACAGTGATGGCACCGTGTATGTGGCCTCCGAGCTGAAAGCCCTTGAAGGACAGTGCGAACGCTATGAGCCCTTCCTGCCCGGTCATTATCTTACCAATATCGACCATTCACCATTGACTATTCACCATTGCCAAACTAATGGCGTAGCCAATAATTCTCAATTCTCAATTTTCAATTTTCAATCGTATTATCAGCGTGATTGGTTTGAATATGATGCCGTAAAGAACAATGAGGCCGATGCAACACTTATCCACGATGCCCTCAATGACGCTGTTAAGCGCCAACTGATGAGCGATGTGCCTTATGGCGTACTGCTCTCGGGAGGCCTCGACTCATCTGTCATCTCCGCCATTGCAGAGAAATATGCCGAAATGCGAATAGAGGATGACTCACGTACTAAGGCATATTGGCCACGTCTGCACTCATTTGCCGTAGGACTGAAAGGGGCACCCGACTTGGCAAAGGCGAAATTAGTGGCCGACCATATTGGTACCGTTCACCACGAAATCAACTATACCATACAGGAGGGACTCGATGCCCTTCGCGATGTGATCTACTATATCGAGACATATGACGTGACAACGGTAAGAGCCTCAACACCAATGTATTTACTGGCACGTGTCATCAAGTCGATGGGCATCAAGATGGTACTTTCCGGTGAAGGTGCCGATGAGATTTTCGGAGGCTATCTCTATTTCCACAAGGC
>OMSH01000294.1 GCA_900313715.1 uncultured Prevotellaceae bacterium | reverse complement strand
ATCAAGCAATACGCTGGTAGAAGGCAGCAATGTGCCATTTGTTGGGCATACCAAGAACCGCATGATGACAGACGAGATAACTGCCCAGTATGTTGATACGGGCGTGGATGTGTTTATCGGTGCCGGTGAAAGTTTCTTTACCAACAGTGTGAAAGGCTTTGGTCCTCCTACAGGCGTAGCAGGAGCCACCAATAGCAGAGGACAACAAGCTGGTCAAGGGAGTCCACAAAACAGGCCACAGGGTGCTGGTACTCCTCAAGGTTCTGGGGCTGGCGCAGGCCCTCAGATGACTTTTGAGCCTCGAACTGACAAACGCGATCTCTTAGCAGAATTAAAACAAAAGGGGTATCAAGTGGCTCATTCATGGGATGAGATCAAGCAGTCAAAAAGTAGCAAGTTGGCTGGTTTTACAGATAAAATACAGATGCCCAACTTGGAAAATGGACGTGATCCTAACATCTATCCCGATGAGGTTTCGTTGGCTTTAGAGTTGCTTTCACAAAATCCAAAAGGTTTCCTCCTCATGACAAGCAGCATGTTCGTTGACCGTGCTTCTCATAATGGGAAGACAGACCTGTTAATTAAGGAAACAATCAACCTGGATATGGCGATTGGCAGGGCATTAGATTTTGCCGACAAACGTGACGACACGTTAGTACTAGTGGTTGGCTCTCCCGAAGCATCTGGTATGACTTTAGTGGGTGGCGATATACAGACCCGTACAGTGGAAGCTAAGTGGACAATGCCTGGTATGGCCAACCATTCCGGCATCATGGTACCCTATTTCGCCTATGGTGCAGGAGCCGAACAATTTGGAGGTTCTATACTGAATACACAATTGTTCGACATGATGAAAAACTTGATGAAATTGTAGGTATTACTAACCTCCTTGGACAACACTGGTCACAGGAATAAGAAGACCATTGTTTAAGGGAAGGCTTTCTTTCGATAATAAATAAAAGACTGCACAAGATGCAGTCTTTTTTATTTGTCTTCTATGAACAGATGATTATAATGCCTGTTCTATAGCTCGTGCCAGCTGGTCGGCACAAGAAGTTGTCTTATTGCCACAGGTATTTCCACGCAGGGTATTGGTTGCCCAACGGGCATCAGCGCCTTCCAAAAGTTTGGAAATTGCTTTCAGGTTGCCTGGGCAACCCATGGTAAACTGGATATTATGCAACTTGCCATCAATAATATCAAAATCAATCAACTTAGAGCAAACGCCTTCTGGAGTGTAAGTAAAGTGTGCCATATTGTCTATTTTATAAAATTTACAGCGCAAAGATAGAAAATAAAATCAAGATTAGCTATCTTTGCAGAGAAATAAAGCAAATGAACCATGCCTCTTAATATACCTAAGACTTTACCAGCAGTTGACCTGCTAAAGAAAGAGAACATATTCGTGATGGACGACCTGAGGGCCGGTTCGCAGGATATTCGCCCCTTGCGCATTGTCGTGCTGAACCTGATGCCTTTGAAAATCACTACTGAAACAGACTTGATTCGTCTGCTTTCCAACTCTCCCTTACAGATAGAACTGTCACTGATGAAGATCAAGAGTCACACCTCGAAGAATACACCCATTGAGCACATGCGGGCATTCTATACTGATTTTGAGGAGATGCGCCAACACAAGTATGACGGTATGATTATCACTGGGGCACCAGTAGAGCAGTTTGAGTATGAGGATGTAACCTACTGGGACGAGATAACCGATATTTTCGATTGGGCTCGCACACATGTCACCTCTACGCTTTACATCTGCTGGGCTGCGCAAGCAGGGTTGTATCATTTCTATGGCGTTCCCAAATATCCGTTGGATAAGAAAATGTTTGGAGTGTTTGAGCATCATGCACTTGCACCACTTTGTCCTATCTTCCGTGGGTTTGACGACAGGTTCTTTGTACCTCACAGCCGGCATACAGAGATTCGCAAAGAAGACATCCTTAAGGTTCCAGAACTGACTCTGCTCTCTGAGTCTGACGTTTCGGGTGTTCACATGGTGATGGCTCGCGGAGGCAGGGAGTTTTTCGTAACAGGTCATTCGGAGTATTCACCCATGACACTCGATACAGAGTATCGCCGTGATCTGGGCAAGGGCTTACCTATTGAGAAGCCGTTGAACTATTACCAGAACGATGATCCTGAGCAGGGGGTAATCGTACGCTGGCGTGCACACGCCAACTTGCTGTTCACCAACTGGCTGAACTATTACGTATATCAGGAAACTCCGTTTGATATTGAAACAATTCACTAACAACGTTTTTTGTCGCAGCTCAACCAAAATCGATGCAAGTATATTTTGGCACTGACTGCTTCCAAAAATGACGGTTGATAATGATCAGACATTTGTGTCTTCATGAAGAATGAGCATTTAATAGAACTTCTTTCACCAGCAAAGAGCCTGGAGTGCGGAATAGCGGCAATAGACCACGGGGCGGATGCTGTATATATCGGCGCACCAAAGTTTGGCGCAAGGGCATCGGCAGGCAATTCTATAGAAGACATTGCCAAGTTGGTGAACTATGCCCATCTATTCAATGCACGCATCTATGTGACTCTGAACACCATACTGACCGACAGCGAATTAAAGGAAACAGAGCAGCTGATATGGGAACTATACCAGATTCATGTAGATGCTCTGATTGTGCAAGATATGGGTATCACGCGTCTGAACCTTCCTCCTATTCCTCTGCATGCTAGTACACAAATGGACAACCGCACACCAGAAAAGGTACGCTTCTTGGCTGATGCAGGTTTCAAGCAAGTGGTCTTGGCTCGTGAGCTATCATTAGTGGAAATAAAGAATATACACGATGTCTGTCCGGATGTCCCCCTTGAGGTGTTTGTACACGGAGCACTGTGTGTAAGCTATAGCGGACAATGCTACGCTTCACAAGCCTGCTTTGGTCGCAGTGCCAACCGTGGGGAGTGTGCACAGTTCTGCCGGTTACCTTTTAACTTACTGGATTCAGAAGGACAAGAGGTTCTTCACGAGAAACATCTTTTGTCACTCAAAGACATGAACCAGATAGATAAGTTGGAGCAGTTAATGGATGCAGGTGTGAGCTCATTCAAGATAGAAGGGCGACTGAAAGATGTAGGGTATGTGAAGAATGTGACGGCTGCCTATCGACAACAGATAGATCAGATATTACAACGCAGAACTGAATACCACAAGACCTCTTCAGGCAAATGCGAATATAGTTTCACGCCTAACTTGGCGAAGAGCTTTAACCGTGGATTCACACACTATTTTCTGGAGGGACGTCAAGGGGACATTGCCCAGTTTAATACTCCCAAGGCTATGGGTGAAGAGATGGGACGTGTAAAAGAAGTACATGGAAATCAAATTATCGTTGCTGGTGTAAAGCCTTTTAACAATGGAGACGGTATTTGCTTCTTAGATAGCGAAGACAAATTACAGGGTTTCCGCGTAAACCGCGTGGAACAAAACCGCCTGTTTCTGGCTAATAGAGTGGAAGGCCTGACCCCAAAGACAAGGCTTTTCCGTAATCTGGATCAGCAATACGAGCAACTGTTGTCAAAACGCAGTGCCGAACGTAAGATCAGCATCAGCTGGCAACTGAGCGAAACGCACGATGGTTTTTCCCTAAATGCTACCGATGAGGATGGCAATAAGGTTTCTCTCTCTTTCCCCTGTAAGAAACAACTGGCCGAGAAGCCTCAACAGGACAATATCATCAGGCAACTCTCTAAACTGGGTAACACGCCATTTACCATAGAGAAAAGATCAATAAACAATGATCAATGGTCAATGGTCAATAAATATTTTATTCCCTCCTCATTGTTGTGTGATTGGAGACGTCAAGTGGTTGATGAGCTGATAAGAGTACGAATGGCTAATTACCCTCAGGAGGTTACGGAATGGAAACAGACGAATCACCCATACACGCAGCCTACCCTCACCTACCTGGGCAATGTGATGAATAGCAAAGCAAGTGAATTCTATGCGGGTCACGGAGTGAAACAAATAGAGGATGCTTTCGAGAAGCAGTCTATTGACAAGGCGGTAGTGATGTTCTGTAAGCACTGCATCCGTTATGCAATGGGTTGGTGTCCTACAAGACAAAATGGGAAGTCACCTTACAAGGAACCGTACTATCTGCAAAGCTTGGACGGAAAACAATTTAAGTTGGTATTTGACTGCAAAAGCTGTACCATGAAGGTGGAACTTAGTTCTCCACTCACTACAAATAAAGATGTAAAAGTAAAAAGTTGAAACATTGGTTAGGCATATTGATGGTGCTGGTAGGTTTGGCAAGTTGTCATTACCCCTATCGGGAAATGCTGGCTGACGAATCACTTGATGAGCATAGCCGTGACTCTCTGACCATGCTCTATGAACGCCATTATGCTCCCGGCCTCAATTTAGAGCTGTTGAGCGACTCTCTGAACTTGGCTTGTCTTCCACTGCAAAACTGCATCAACATGCTATACAAGGGAGATCATGTAGTAATTGCTGAGGTACAGAAAGATACTACTGACGTAAACGACAGCATCTGGGTGAAACTGGCACACTCTGATGGAGTACAGGGATGGGTTTATGAGAAAGACCTTAAGCATCAATTTGTACCTGCTGACAGCATATCACAAGCCATATACATGTTCAGTGGTTCCAACAAAGCAGTGTTAGCCTTTATGATGGCCATATTCATTGCTTTCTTCTTACTAAGAGACTATCAACGAGAGCCATTCAAGTTGGTGTGGTTTAACGATATTGATAGTTTGTACCCCTTGTTCCTCTGTTTAGTGGTGGCATTCAGTGCCACGCTTTATGAGACCATGCAGCTTTTTGCCCCCGACACATGGGAAACCTTCTACTACAATCCCACATTCTCACCAATGAAATTGCCATGGATACTCACCTTGTTCATCGGCAGTTTGTGGCTCATCATCATTGCAGGTATCGCAGCAGTAAGCGAGGTGTTCCGTTACCTGTCAGAGTGGAGTGTGCTATACTATTTAGTGGGACTGATGGCAGCTTGCATCTTCTGCTACCTGTTCTTCATGCTCACTACCCACCTCTTCATAGGCTATTTCTTTATCGTATTGTTCACAGCCATGTTCCTCCGTCGTTTGTGGCTACGCACCTTGAGTTACCCCTATAGATGTGGACAATGCGGACATAAGCTCCGCCAAAAGGGAGTATGCCCGCATTGCCACGCTATAAATAACTAAAACTTAAAACCTCAATCTCAAATCTACACCAATCTGTACGGGTGTGCCACGCTGACGGAACTTATTACTCATACTTTCAAAGAAGAAAGCGTCATAATCTTTGTTGAAGATATTGTTAGCCCACAATGCCAACTCAGATCCTTTATGCAGGAAAGCCAGGCGAGCATTCAGTGTTCCATAAAACTTCTGAGAATAATTGTTCTGCACATCCCAATAAATACGTCCTGTTCCGCGGAAGTCAGCATTCAGGATGATATTGTCGATAAAAGAACCTTCATTGAGTTCAAATACATATTGCCCACCAAGCATCAGTGTATGTTTAGGGACAAAAGGAACATACTTACCCTTAAGACTGGCATTGCCAGAAGCTGCCGCAGTTGTAGTTAGTGGGACATCAGTACGGAAGCTGGCATGGGTATAGCCATAGTTGGCTGTGAATGAAAGAGCTTTTGTAGCCTGCCAACGTAAAGAGACCTCTGCACCATAGCTGCGGCTCTTACCGGCATTGACTGTGATGCGGCCCAAACCATTGGAAGCAAACTGAGCCAATTGCTGATCATGCGTATTAATCAAGAACAGAGCTAAGTCAGCCATCAGAGAACCATCATTCGATGTAAGGTGAGAGCCTAATTCAAAGTTCCAAGAACGTTCGGGTTTAAATGCTACAGTACCTTCAACATCATACTCAACGGTTCGTTCAGCAAAAGCATCACCACCCATCTGTGTCATTCTTCCACCACTCTTCTCATTGATGGCAGCTGTCATATCTGCTGACATCTTACTTTGAATCAAGTCAGAGAACATCTGGAAGTTATAGCCACCTGAACGATAACCTTTTGACACACTGAGATAGATGTTATTGCGAGCATTGAAGTCATATTTCAAAGCAGCTTTAGGCAAGAACTCCCAATTATTGTCGCTCAATTCACCGATAAACGAAGGATTGATAGCTATTCCTTTGAGTTGTGCTGCCATAGCAGCCATCTGAGGCATACGCTCCAACATAGGCATATTGAAGTCAAAAGTCATTGGAGCTGAAGAAGAGTAATCAATCCACAATTTCTCGTATTCCAAACGCGCGCCCAAAGTCAGAGAAAGACCTTTGACACCCAGGTCGTTGAAGGTTGACTGGTGATAGAAAGCAACATTAGCAGTTGGTGTATCAAAAATGCCTGGGATATTAATCATATCGTCAGTAACATCAAGCGACATTTCAGGCATACGTTCATTTTGTTGACGCAGACGAATAAACACATTGTTCACGTGATCTTCAATCAACGACTTAATACCATCAGCACAGAAGGCCATAGGAGCATCGGTCTTGAGCCACTGGTAGAAGCCACTTAAACCTGTGGTCCACTCCCAACGGCTTCCAGGATTAGATTTGAACACAAACTCCTGAGAAAGCGTCTTGGAGTTCTGCTTCTGATTCAAGATAAAGATATCCATCGGCGTATAATCCTGATCCATCTTCATGTCATCTTTCACAAACTGGAAACCTGTAACACTATTGAAGATAAAGCGGTTGGCTTGATGTTCAACATTCAGGCCAGTGTTCAATAAATGACGCTTGTACTTACCATCGCGGTTATAGGCCACTTTGCCTATATACTGAGGGAATGGCTCTACACCTTTAGTTGAGCCCATATACTGGTAAGGATAAGCACCTTGAGTCAGATACTCATAATTGATATTGAAATCCAATTTAGTATTGTCAGCAGGCAGATAGATGGCACGAATGCGGGCACCGTACTCGTTACTCTTATCTACGTGCTCATTATTCTTCGCCACATTCTTGAAGAAGCCTCCTTGATGGTCAAAATAGAACCCAGCAGAGAAAGCAAACTGATCAGAAATGCGATGATAATGAGTAACAGAGGCTTTATAAGCATTGTGTGTAGCCGCACTCAGTTGGAGGTCGGTACCCTGATAATCAAACGGCGACTTGGTATAGACACGAATCAAGCCTCCCATAGTGTTTCGACCATAGAGAGTACCTTGAGGGCCTC
The DNA here is from genome assembly GCA_900313715.1 of uncultured Prevotellaceae bacterium. Classification (GTDB taxonomy): domain Bacteria; phylum Bacteroidota; class Bacteroidia; order Bacteroidales; family Bacteroidaceae; genus Bacteroides. Next base: position 898 of record OMSH01000294.1, on the reverse strand, counting down.
GCAATACATCCACGCGGTCAATTTCAGAAAAATTGAAATCGAAAGCATTCTTATTTAAATAAGGAATATTATCTACATACAAACCTACGGCTGGGGTATTGATACGAGAGCCAATGCCTCGAATATATGTTGATGTGGTCAGTTTAGAACCGTAGGTAGGTATGTAGAGATTTGGCACTTGCGTGGAAAAAGATTTGATGGAAGTCACTCCCCTCGCACGGATTTCAGCGTTGGAGAAAGAAGAGGATGAAAGGGTTTGCTGACGCAAACGCGTATTCTCTTTAGGGGTGGCAACCACCACAATTTCTTCGATATCGGCCACACGTGTAATGGTGTCGCCCTGTACAGGATCGGATTCTTTTACTAAGATACCGTTGGCAAATGCTTGTCCTGTAAGCAAAGCCAGCGAAATGGTCATCAATAATTTCTTCATATAATACTTCGCTTTAGTTTTCCGCTGCAAAGTAAGAGGAAAGTACTGAGACCTACAATACCAACAAATGATGATTTATCAGATGGAGTCAGCTTCAACATAGCCCCGCATAACAGCGTAAATGGTGAGGCCGGATACTGATTTGATACCTAATTTCTCTGTAATATTCTTACGATGTGTAATAACCGTCGCGAGACTGATATTCAGTTTGTCAGCTATCTCTTTATTTATAAAACCACGAGCCACCAGACTCAGCACTTCAATCTCACGCATGCTCAAATCATTCTGCAACGGCATCTGTGTTGGTACTGGAGCATGCGTCATTCCAGGATGTCCATTTTGATGTCCTTTCTGATGCAACTTTAAGATAGACTTCACCAGATGTTGTTCATCTTGATTAGTATTGAGTGAAAGTACATCTTGTGGCAACTGAGCCTGCGTTTCTTCATTACAAAGCACGACTGT
>OMSH01000143.1 GCA_900313715.1 uncultured Prevotellaceae bacterium | reverse complement strand
GCAGCATCCACACTCTGCACCCTAGCCAGGCGGATGGCCTCATCGAGAGATATCTCTCTTACTGAGGTCTCCACCTGAGCATGCAACGAAAGGGTGCTCATCATTAAGGTTAATAAGGAATGGACTATTCTTTTCATAGTTAATTTATTATTCATTATTCATTGTTACTCGTCTCTTAAAGCCTCTGTTGGCAAAATGCGACTGATGTTCCTTGCTGGGATATAGATACCTATCAGTACTACCAGTAGCATCACTACATACAACACCAACGAAGTGATGGTGAAGTGCAACGAGAAGCTATCCAACCACGAGGGGGCAGGCTCCAATCCTGCAAAGGGGATTTCGCTATATATTCCCTCCATACGGGCATAGTTCCAGTAGATAAAGCATCCAATAGCCCAAGTCACCGTAGTCAGTACAACACCTTCACCTAATAGCATCCCCAAGATTTGCCATTTGCTGGCACCATACGCTTTCATCACGCCCACGTCATTTTGCCTTGTTTTGGTCTGTAACCAGAAGGCACCTATCACACCCAAGCCTAAGCTCAGGAAGAAGAATACAAGCAAGGTGACATGCATGTTAAACTTTTTGGCAGAAGAAGCTCCCCATCCATAATTATAGATATAGGAGTCGTAATCCATAACCGAGCTTACATACAGGTTACCTATCTGCAAGTTGGCGATATGGTTATCCCTAAACCTTTCCATAAAGGTGTTGATATTCAAGCCATCACGCACACGCAACATAATCAGTGAGGTATCTTCTGGCTTGAGCATCGGCACGAAGAACATGGGTATTGGCCTGTAATTCAACCTGTATTTCATGTCTGGCAATACGCCCACCACCTCTGAGTAGATGGTGTCAAATCCTGTTTGCATGATGGGTTGGGGCAAACGGTTATCGCCGAATAGCATCTTTGCAGCTGTTTCCGTAAGCAGCAGCTGTTTGTCAGACAACGCTTTGCCTGTAACTTCTTGTAAAGACTGCCCTTGAATAGCTTTGATACCCATAGTTTCGAAATAGTCGGTGCCAGGCATGTAGGCTATGCCATAGCCTATTATCTTTCGTTCTGGGTCTTTCTCTGTAGATAAATAGGCTCCGAATTGACGCATCGTACTCGGTATGTTCAGCATCCTAGGTACTACGGTGGCATATTCCACCCCATCAATCCTACGAACAGCTTCCCTTAATCTCATATAGTCGTCTATGATAGTTGAGTCGTTTTCTGCCTTGTACTGAGACGAAGCTTTAGGATAAGTGGCAATATTAACCATACACACACGGTTGGTTTCAAAACCCATCGGCTGAGCCAATACCCATGAATCCACGATAATCGGGTCGATGACATTCCATGCCACTACCGCCACAATAATCAGTTCGGCAAAGAGCCATCCGTTGCGCCAGCGCCTTGCCCATAGGTTTTTAAATATCATTTCCAACATAATGGTTCCTCCTCAGTCTTTTTGGTTAATGGAATATACAATAGGCTTGCGCAGGGCATACCAAGCAGGTATCAATGCCGAAAGCACATTGACTACTATGCATATCAACAACACTGCTATCAACAAAATAGGCGAGAACATCACTTCTGATGGCACTTCATAAGGAATCTCTGCTGTAGGCCGTATGTCAGTTCCCCACAGATAGAACAAAGAGAATATCCAGTTCTTGGCAACTACCAATCCTCCCCACAGGAATAACAATCCCAAGATGCCACCGATGAAGGTAAGCAACAGGTTCTCCCACAACACTTGCCCAAGCAGTCTGCTCTTGCTGGCACCAAACGACTTCATGACTCCCATCTCTGGCAATCTGTCTTCCATGCGACTGCTAATCATACCACTCAAATTGATAGCTGGCACTATCAGCAACAGGAACATCAGGTAGATATAATAGCGCACCACCTCCCACTTTTTGAACCTGCTGTACTGCTGATCATTGTAATACATATAGTGCAGTGTAGTATGGCTATTGGACATAGGAGCCTGCTGAAACGCTATCTGCATGATGCCTTGATTGGCTTGGTTGAACTCACGGGCTTTAGCTTGCAGCTGGTTCCAAACAGCATCAAACTGGGCTTGACCTTTTATCACCAAATAAGCTGTGAGATTGCCTTGCAGGGGCATACTTTCATTGATGGCATCATAGTCCGGCTCTGTGGTATAGGGGAGATATACATGGGCAAAGGCAAACGAACTGGCTGTACTGGGTGATTTCACCACGCCACAGATGCGGTAATCCACAAACGATATGTTCAGTTCTTTGCCTACCAAACCATGCTCTGTACCAAATATCCGCTTTGCTAACATATCGGTAATCACGATATTGCGGATGCCGCTTTGAAAATCCGCTTCAGTGAAAGGGGCTCCTTCTATGAAGTCGAAACTGCAAACCTTGAAGAAGTCTGGGTCGGTAAACTTGGTGTAGATAAGATAGTCACCCTTGCCGTCTGGTAACTTTACGAACCTACTACCACTAGTGGAATACAAAGTTGTCATTCCTTCTACATCTTTCAGTGAACGGCACCAGTCGTTCACCGTTTGGTGAGAAAGACGATATACCATAGACTTCTTGTCGTCAGGCATCGTCACTTGGATGTAAGGCATACAATAGGTGTCAGCCTTGTCATAGTCAGGGTAGAAACCTGCCACCCTGATATAGACGGAATACACTACCGCCAGTGTAAAGCACACCGCCAAAGCTGTACCAAGTATATAGATGGTGCTGAACAGCTTCTGCTGCTTCATCATCACCCAGGCTTGTTTGATATATATCCTTATCATAAATTTTATTTCGGTTAGAGGGTGAAATATGTAATTGCGCTTATAACGTGGGAATATCATGTACTTGGCCAATCATACTCCCTCCCCCTCCTGCGGAGGGTACTCCATCTATTTTAGAGGGAGAGTTGGAGGGAAGTACTGCATTCAAAGTGTATCACTCCACTTGTCTTCCGTCGAAGAAGCGGATGGTACGGTCGGTGAGCTTGGCTTGCGCCTCGTTATGCGTTACCATCACGATGGTACGCCCGTCTTCTTTATTTAACTGATGCAATAATTCCATAATCTCGGCACCCATCTTACTATCCAAGTTACCTGTTGGCTCATCGGCAAGGATAATCTCGGGATTGCCGACAATAGCACGGGCGATGGCAACACGCTGGCACTGACCACCACTCAACTGGGTTGGCATGTGGCGCATACGATGGCTTAACCCTACACGCTCCAACACCTGCTTCGCCAGTTCCTCGCGCTTGGCTCCCGACATCTTGCGATAGAGCAGAGGAATCTTCACGTTGTCAATCACATTGAGAGAGTTAATCAGGTGGAAACTTTGGAACACAAAGCCTAATTTCTCATTACGAAAAGCCGCCAACGCCTTATCGCTCAACTTCTCGGTAGCAGTGCCGTCAATCAGCACACTGCCAGAGGTAGGAGCATCGAGTAGGCCCATAATATTTAATAAGGTGGACTTACCACAGCCCGAAGGTCCCATGATGCTGAGGAACTCGCCCTTGTTCACTTGCAGGTTCACATTCTCCAATGCTTGTGTTTCCACTTCGTCTGTACGGTATATCTTATTGATACCTTCTAATCTGATAATTGTCTCCATAATTCTATTTCTTTT
>OMSH01000231.1 GCA_900313715.1 uncultured Prevotellaceae bacterium | reverse complement strand
GTTTCTGAGTTGCTGGATCATATCGAGAAGGCTGACCGCGACAATATCCTCTCTATGGATGGCAAGCAGGGTATGAAGATGGATATTCCTGAGATTCCTGAACTGTTTATAGACAACACTGACCGTAACCGTACTTCTCCATTTGCCTTTACTGGCAATCGTTTTGAGTTCCGCGCAGTAGGTTCAGAAGCCAATTGTGCCAGCGCAATGATTACCCTCAACAGTGCAGTAGCCGAGGCTCTTGTCAACTTTAAAAAGCGTGTGGATGCCCGCATCGCCGAGATAGAGAACGATTTCGAGGGGTCAGGTCATAATCCTGTAATGCATGCCGTCATCGATATTTTGCGTGAAGATATCAAAACCTGCAAACCAATACGTTTCGATGGTAATGGTTACAGTGATGAGTGGGTGGCAGAGGCAGAGAAACGTGGCCTCGATGTCGAGAAATCGTGTCCAAAGATTTTTGAGCGATTCCTTGATCCAGAGAGCATCCAGATGTTTGAGAGCCTTGGCGTGATGACACGCAAGGAATTGGAAGCTCGTAACGAGGTGAAGTGGGAAACATACACTAAGAAGGTGCAGATTGAAGCACGTGTGTTAGGCGACATCTCAATGAACCACATTATTCCCGTTGCTACCCGTTATCAGACAGCTTTGTTAAAGAATGTGGATAGTGTAGCAAAGCTATTCCCTGCTGCTAAGGCTGAGAAGCTGAACGCTCGCAATCTTAAGATTATTGAGGAGATTGCCATGCGTACCAGTATCATCGAGGCAGGTGTAGAGGAACTTGTCAATGCGCGTAAGGTAGCCAACAAGATAGAGAGTGAGCGCGAGAAGGCCATAGCTTACCACGATACGATAGAGCCCAAATTCGACGCTATTCGCTATGAGATAGACAAACTGGAGCTGATTGTTGACGACAGTCTGTGGCCGTTGCCAAAATACAGAGAGTTACTGTTTATCCGATAATACCTTTGACTTATGTGGGTACTCTGTTTAAAAGGGTAATCACGATTGTTTGATGTTTGCATAGGGGCACGAAACTGGGACAGCTTCGTGTCCCTAAACTTTTATATCTTTTTTGGGGGGGATCATGCTATTACCATTTGAAAAAATTGCTTCCATATACGTTATTATACATGAATTACCTATATTTGCAGTATAGATTTAAAAACCATATCGAAATGAAAAAAGTGATTATGATGATGGCAGTAGCTATGATGACAGCTTGTAGCAACAAGGTAGATAATGCCTTGAATAACGAAAGTGCAGCATCACCTGTTGATGAAACAAAACCTTTGCGATTGGCGGTGGCAGGTGTGACCCATGGACATGTGGGTGAAGTTGCCGGCAGAGTAGGTAGAGGAGATTTTGAAGTGGTAGGTGTAAGTGAAGAAAATGACACCTACCGCGCAGACAATCCTTTGAGCAAGAAGGTAGCATCAGAGGTGTTCTACAAAAGCCTTACAGAAATGCTTGATCAGACAAAGCCAGAGGTGGTAGCAGCCTACGGCTCTATCAAGGACCACCTCGCTGTAGTCGAAGCTGCGGCTCCCAGAGGCATAGATGTGATGGTGGAGAAACCACTTGCTGCTACGTTTGAAGATGCTTTGCGCATCCAACAACTGGTACAGCAGTATGGCATCAAGGTGGTGACCAACTACGAGACTACCTGGTACAGTACCAACCATTATGCCAAGCAGTTGATAGATGAAGGAAAGATAGGAGAAGTGAGGCGCATCAATGTGCAAGACGGCCATCAGGGACCATTCGAAATTAATTGCGAGCCACGATTCACCGATTGGCTCTGCGACCCTATACTGAACGGCGGCGGTGCAGTGATGGACTTTGGATGCTATGGCGCTGACATCGTGACCTGGCTCCGCAAAGGCGAGCGTCCTCAAAGCGTGTATGCCGTGCTTCAACAAAACAAGCCCGACAAGTATCCGAAAGTGGATGATGATGCGACCATCGTGCTCCAATATCCGGGTATGACTGCCCAGATCATGGCATCATGGTGCTGGCCCTGGAACCACAAGGACATGACTATCTATGGCGATAACGGCTATATCTACCAACGCACAGGCACCCGTATGGATACCCTCATTGGCGAAGAGTTTGCTTCCGATGTGGACGTTCCCAAGCTGGAACAGCCATACAATGATGCTTTCCGTTACCTGAAGGCAGTGGTGAGGGGAGATATCAAAATGCAACCCTATGACCTTGGTGGATTGGAGAATAACGTACTGGTGGTGGAGATTCTGGAAGCTGCCAAGAAGAGTGCATCTACAGGTTTGGCAGTCAAACTATAAAGCGTAAAAGGGTTTTGTATCATTAATAAGAAAAGAATATGAAGAGATATTTTGTATTTCTGCTGATGGCAGCTGTACAACTTGCATGTTTTGCCCAGCAGACAGTTACTTACCCTGCTGTTCCAGGTATGCGCACCAGCACTGATTTCAAGGCTACAGTCAATGGTCAGTATGACTGGCAAGCCATAGCCGACGGCATGTCGCATGCTTTGATTGACCATTTCTGGGGAGCCAACTTTGAAGGGTACGAGCAGCGATATTATTTCAACTACGGCAGTGACCTGAC
>OMSH01000161.1 GCA_900313715.1 uncultured Prevotellaceae bacterium | reverse complement strand
TGAGCAACTGGACGTGAAATACATCAGTGGCGTGGGGCCGCAACGCGCCACCATGCTCGCCAAGGAACTGAACATACATTCAGTGCACGACCTGTTGTATTATTTCCCCTACAAATATGTTGACAGGAGCAAGATCTACCCCATCAATGAGGTGACGGGCGATATGCCCTACATCCAGGTTCGTGGGCAGATAACCGCTTTCGAGACTGCCGGTGAAGGCAGGGGCAAACGACTCATCGCCCACTTTACCGACGGCACTGGCTTCATCGACCTGATTTGGTTTCAGGGCATCAAATATGTGGTGAGCCGCTACAAGGTGCACCAGGAATACATTGTGTTTGGCAGGCCAAGCGTGTTTAACGGCAGGGTAAACATTGCCCATCCCGACCTGGACCCTGCATCGGAGGTGCAGTTGACGAGCATGGGCATGCAGCCTTACTACAACACCACGGAGAAGATGAAGCGCAGCTTCCTCAACTCGCACGCCATCGAGAAGATGATGCAGAACGCGATGCCTTTGCTGAGAGAGACATTGCCGGAAACACTCACGCCGGAGATCATAGGCCAGTTGCACCTGATGCCGCTCAACGATGCCCTGCGCAACATTCATTTTCCGCAGAACAACGATGCCCTGCGTCAGGCTCAGCTGCGTCTGAAATTTGAGGAACTGTTCTATGTGCAGCTCAACATACTGCGCTATGCCAGTGACCGACGCAGGAAATTCAGGGGGTATGTATTCCGTCATGTGGGTGCATTCTTTAATACTTTCTACCGTGACTATCTGCCTTTTGAACTGACCAATGCCCAGAAGCGGGTGCTACGTGAGATACGTGCCGACATGGGCAGTGGCAAGCAGATGAACCGACTGCTGCAAGGCGATGTGGGCAGTGGCAAGACGATGGTGGCACTGATGAGCATGCTGCTGGCACTCGACAACGGCTTTCAGGCTTGTCTGATGGCGCCTACTGAGATACTGGCCAACCAGCACTATGAAACGCTGTGCCATCAGATGGACGGACTGGGTGTGCGGGTAGAGCTGCTCACTGGTTCCATCAAAGGCAAGAAACGTGAGGAGATACTCAGCGGATTACAGAGTGGTGATGTGAACATACTGATTGGCACACACGCCCTGATAGAGGATGGCGTGAACTTTGCGCACCTCGGACTGGCAGTGATTGATGAGCAGCACCGTTTTGGTGTGGCGCAACGTGCCAGACTATGGGCAAAGAGTATGCAGCCACCTCATGTGTTGGTGATGACTGCCACCCCTATCCCACGCACCTTGGCGATGACGCTGTATGGCGATCTGGATGTTTCGGTAATAGACGAACTGCCACCTGGGCGCAAGCCTATCGCCACCCTGCATCAGTTTGACAACCGCCGACAGCAGCTGAACGCTTTCATTCGCAAACAGGTGAACGAGGGCAGACAGATCTATATCGTCTATCCGCTCATCAAAGAGAGTGAAAAGATTGACTTGAAGAACCTGATGGAAGGTTACTCGCAGGTATGTGATGACTTCCCCGACCTGACAGTGTGCCAGGTGCACGGACAGATGAAACCGGCACTCAAAGACGAGCAGATGCAACGCTTCGCGCGCGGTGAGGCACAAATCATGGTAGCTACCACGGTGATTGAGGTGGGCGTAAACGTGCCCAACGCCTCGGTAATGGTGATACAGAATGCCGAGCGCTTCGGGCTGTCGCAGTTGCACCAGTTGAGAGGGCGCGTAGGACGAGGTGCTGACCAGTCGTATTGCATACTGGTGACAGGATTCAAACTGGCAGAAGACACCAGAAAACGTATAGAAATCATGGTACGCACTAATGATGGATTTGAGATAGCTGAAGCTGATTTGAAGTTGCGTGGTCCAGGCGATTTAGAGGGAACGCAGCAGAGCGGTATGGCGTTCGATCTGAAGATTGCCGACCTTGTACGCGACGGACAAATCCTACAACTGGCTCGCGATGTTGCTGAACGTATCATAGAAGAAGACCCCTCCTGCGAGCTACCTAAATATGAATTATTATGGCACCAACTCAAGAACCTGCGAAAAACCAATATCAACTGGTCAGCCATCAGTTAAATATGTTTTGCAGCAGATTTTGGAGTTTTTTATCATAAAAGATTTGGGCTGAAAGAAAAAAATACTATACCTTTGTATGTTTACTGGAAATATGGGTGTTGTTTTAACACCACCTGAAATAATGATTTTATGCATTTTAGATTTGTAAAGACTATATTATTTACTGCAACTTGCCTCTGTAGCTTGGGACTTTCTGCACAAGACTTGATAGCCAGGCAAGCTCCTGTGGATGTGAAGCTGAGAAGCGTGGATTCACTGGCGCTGCAGAAGATCATCAAAGCCGAGCAATCAGAAGACCCCAGCATAGACATATATCAGTCATGGAACAATGAGTTTGTGAATGCTTATGCTAACGCTGTGATTCCAGACACCTACACCTTCGATCTGACAGGTTTCTGCATGCCGACACCTAATACCAAGATTAATGATGTATTTGGCTACCGTCCTCGCAGACGCCGTGCCCATTATGGACTGGACATCAAGGTGAACGTAGGTGATACCATCCGATCTGCCTTCGACGGCAAGGTACGCATCGTGAAGAACCAAGGGCGCAGGGGCTATGGTAAGTATATCGTGATACGTCATGACAATGGATTGGAAACCGTGTATGGACATCTCTCTAAGCAAATGGTACAGGAAGACCAATTAGTACGTGCCGGCGATGTGATTGGCTTGGGTGGTAACACTGGACGTTCAACGGGTTCGCACTTACATTTCGAGACACGTTTTTTAGGCGTGGCCATCAACCCTGCGTTTATGTTTGATTTTGAAAAGCAGGATGTAGTGGCTGACAGCTACACGCATGTATTTAAGAAACAGACGACAAAACGGGCATCGAAGACATCAGCAACCAACGAAGTGATAGCTGATGGCGAGGGCGTTTATTATAAAGTGAAAAGTGGTGACACACTATCTAAGATTGCCAACAAGCAAGGCGTGAGTGTGAATCAGCTCTGCAAACTCAATGGCATTACGACTAAGACCACTTTGCGCATTGGACAAGTGCTCAGATGCTCATGATAATATTGGGTAAAGACAAAAAGAGGATGCTTTAATAATTATTAGAGCATCCTTTTTTTATTTGTCCCACAGAATGATTATCTTTGCAATCCAAATAGGAATGATATGAAAGATACCAAGGCACAGTTTGAGCAAGTAATTGCCGAATGCAGAGACTTGTATGTAAAGAAGCTCCACGACTATGGAGCTGCTTGGCGCATTATGCGTCCATCGTCGGTGACCGACCAGATATTCATCAAAGCAAATCGTATCAGGACCTTAGAGGTTAAGGGGGTGTCGATGGTGGGCGAAGGTATCAAGCCTGAGTTCATGGGTATTGTGAACTATGGTATTATTGCCCTTATCCAGTTGGAATTGGGCTATACCGAGCGCGAGGATATCAGTGTGGAGCAGGCCATCGAGCTGTATGACAAGTATGCCAAACGTACCTTGGATTTGATGCTGGCCAAGAACCACGATTATGATGAAGCGTGGCGCAATATGCGGATTACTTCCTATACCGACTTGATTCTGATGAAAATCAACCGCACCAAACAAATTGAGGATTTGTCAGGCAATACGTTGGTATCGGAAGGCGTAGATGCCAACTATATGGATATGATTAACTATTCGGTCTTTGGATTGATTAAGCTGAGTTTTGAGGGCTAAGTGGCAAAATAGCAGAGCTTGGAAGTGGGTAGTGAACATATGCCGCTTTATGCTGGGAGCTACCTTTGTGTTCTCTGGCTTTGTAAAAGCTGTTGACCCACTGGGCACCTACTACAAGATTCAGGATTACCTCACGGCATTCGGCATGCAGCAACTGTTGCCCGACATAGTGCCATTACTCATGTCGGTATTGCTGGCGGTACTGGAGTTTGCTGTGGGTATGCACCTCCTGCTGGGCATCAAGCGACGCCTTACAACCCGACTGGCGCTGCTGATCATGCTGATGATGACCCCGCTGACGTTCTACCTGGCACTGACCAACCCCATCAGCGATTGCGGATGCTTTGGTGATGCGCTGGTACTGACCAACTGGCAGACGTTTGGCAAGAACGTGGTGTTGCTGACCTGTGCCATAGTAGTATTTATCACTCCTTGGAATATGGTAAGGTTCCTGACGAAGAAGATGGAATGGACCTTATCGAACTTCAGCGTAGTATTTGCCTTAGTGCTGGCTGGCTATTGTTTGGCAACACTGCCCATTATAGATTTCCGTCCCTATAAGATAGGCAACAACATACGCGAGGGAATGGAGATACCTGAGGGTGCTAAACCAACGGTCTTTGACACACGCTTCATCATGGAGAAAGATGGCGTGAAGCAAACATTCACAGTGGACAACTACCCTGATAGTACATGGACTTTCGTGAGTGCCGAGACGGTAGTGGTGGAGAAGGGCTATGAGCCCCCCATCCATGATTTCGTGATGGAAAGTCTTGAGACGGGTGAAGACATTACCGACGAGATGTTGGACGATCCTGGATATACTTTCTTGCTGGTGATGCACCGCACAGAAGAGGCAGACGAAGGTTACATCGACCTGATCAATGAGCTGTATGAATACTGCCAGGAGAATGGGTATAAGTTTTATGCCTTGTCGTCGTCATCGTCAGAAGCCATCGAGCTATGGCGTGACCGCACAGGAGCAGAATATCCGTTCTGCATCATGGACGACATCACCCTGAAGACAATGGTGCGCAGCAACCCTGGACTGATGCTCATCAAGGAAGGTGTGGTACTGAACAAGTGGGCCGACTCGCAGATGCCTGATGAGTATGACTTGACTGGCAAACTGGAGGAGTTGCCACTGGGACAAATGAAGAAGGTGAACGACCTTTGCACTTTAGGAATAGTTGGCTTGTGGTACATCGTACCGCTGCTACTGATAATACTGATTGACAGAATATTTAACAAAAAGAACAATAAAAACGATAACAAATTAATTAAGAAAAGTATGAGAAAGAAAATTGTAGCAGGTAACTGGAAGATGAACATGAACCTGCAAGAAGGTGTAGCTTTAGCTAAAGAGTTGAACGAAGTACTGACCGCAGACAAACCTAACTGCGATGTAGTAATCTGTACTCCGTTTATCCACCTGGCAACCGTAGCTCAGTTCCTGAACCAGGACGTAATTGGTCTGGGTGCTGAGAATTGTGCTGACAAGGTTAAGGGCGCATTTACTGGCGAAGTATCTGCAGAGATGGTGAAGAGTACTGGAGCACAGTATGTAATTCTGGGTCACTCCGAGCGCCGTGAGTACTACAAGGAGACTCCTGAAATCCTGAAAGAAAAAGTACAACTAGCATTGGCTAACGGTCTGAAGGTTATCTTCTGCATCGGCGAGAGCTTGGAAGAGCGTGAGGCTAACAAGCAGAACGAGGTAGTAAAGGCTGAATTGGAAGGTTCAGTATTCAACCTGAGCGCTGAGGACTTTGCTAAGATCATCATCGCTTACGAGCCAATCTGGGCTATCGGTACGGGTAAGACTGCTACTGCAGAGCAGGCTGAAGAAATCCATGCATACATCCGCAGCTGTGTAGCTGACAAGTATGGTGCCAAGGTAGCTGATGAAACCTCTATCCTCTATGGTGGTAGCTGCAAGGCAAGCAACGCTCCTGAGCTGTTTGCTAAGCCCGATATCGATGGTGGTCTGATTGGTGGTGCTTCTCTGAAGTGCGCTGATTTCAAGGGTATCATTGATGCTTGGAAGAAGTAATAAACATTGGCATTCCCGCCTTTAGGCGGGAAGCCTTTATCCATAACACTATGAAACGATTTACGACTGCTATTTTATGCATATTTGCTTTGTCAATGTCGGCATTTGCCCAACGTGACATTGTAAAGAGTCTGCAAACGGATGCCGCAGGCCAAGGAAAGGTAACCATCCATCAGGATGCAAAGATTACAGCTTTGGTTAATGGTGCAGCTACAAGTACAGCCAAACCTGTAGAAAAGAGCGAGTTGAAGCGTCAGGGCTACCGTGTGCAGGTCTATGCCGGTAACAACACCAGTCGCTCTCGCAATGAAGCACAAGTTGTAGCCAACAAGGTGAAGCAATATTTCCAAGACGCAGATGTATATGCCTATTTCGTTTCACCTCGGTGGTTGTGTCGTGTGGGCAATTTCGCCAGCATTGAGGAAGCAGACGCCATGATGCGACAACTGAAAGCAACGGGGGTATTCAAGGAGATATCCATTGTGCGAGATCAGATTTCTATTGAGATTAATTAAAGAAGAGAAGATGTTAGAGAAGGAATTTGTGGCAGAGACGCCTGAGTTGGAAGAATTAAAAGAGCACATCAAGCGTATTCTTACCTTGATGGGCGAAGATGCCAGTCGTGAAGGTCTGGTCAAGACCCCCGAGCGTGTAGCGAAAGCCATGATGACACTCACGAGGGGCTACGACATTGATCCTCATGAAGTACTGAGTTCAGCCAAATTCAAGGAAGACTATAGCCAGATGGTGATAGTGAAAGATATCGACTTCTACTCGCTTTGCGAACACCACCTCCTCCCCTTCTTCGGCAAGGCACACGTTGCCTATATTCCTAACGGTTACATCACAGGGCTAAGCAAGATTGCCCGTGTGGTGGACATTTACTCTCATCGCCTGCAAGTTCAGGAACGCATGACCTCACAAATCAAAGAATGTATTCAACGGACACTCAACCCATTGGGTGTAATGGTAGTGGTAGAGGCCAAGCACATGTGCATGCAGATGCGAGGTGTAGAGAAACAGAATTCCATTACTACTACCTCCGATTTTACAGGGGCTTTCAATCAAGCGAAGACACGTGAGGAATTCATGAACCTGATTAGAAGATAAAGCATTTCAAAGACGATACTTAGAACGTTAAGACAACACGTTCACCCAAGCGTTTGGCCAATTCAGCCTGCACTTCCCTCAACTCGGTATAACGCTTGATGGTCTGTGCGCATTTCAACCCGTCAACTGCGATGGCAGGGTCTTGTAACTGACGCATCACCTCTTTTAACGACTCATTGACAATGGCATATTTGTAGCTGATAGTTATCTCTGTAGCCAACTCATACAAACGTTTGTCATCCGTTACAATGGTCTGGTTCTTAAAATGATACTTACTCAGCTGATAGCGGTCGCTGACTAACTCCAGTGCCATCTTGCTGATAGCTGTATCAGGATGGTTGATAAAGTATCGCTCAGTTGTAAAGTCGGTGTCATGCTGATGCTCCACTGCTTGCCTGAGCATCTCACGAAACAGCTGGTTGGTCAGCATCATATCGTCTTGTTCCAAAGTATTACTCACAAAATCAATCACACTAACCGGAGTGGCGTTTCCCTCCTCATCGGTCAGTTCAACCATTGTCTTTTCTCCATATCGCACCACTAATTGCATGATGGAATGTTCGTACTTGTAGAGGGCTTGGGAAAATGAAGAAACACCTAATTGACCATTTACCACTAATGATTGGGCATTATCTCTTTGGTTTTGTTTAGTTTGCTGAGCGATATTGCCACCAATCTCCTCTTGCAAACTGTCTATAGGAGGCAAAGGTGGAACATTTAACAATTCAGATTGAGTAGCTTCTGGATTATTCGGCGTTGCGGGCGCTTGGGTAGAAGCAGCACGGCGTTTCTCCTCAGCCTCACGATTAGTTTTACGTTGGGTAGCCACATAACCCACCATGCGTTTCTCTTCGATGCCCAACATATCGGCAGCCTCCTTAATAAACACATCGCGCATGATGGCTTCAGGAATGATGGCAATCGCCTTCGTAACCTCACGAATAGCCTCGCCACGTTTCAGCGGGTCATTGCCCGCCTGCCTCAGTAGCAGACTGGTCTTGAAACGGATATAATCGGTAGCATGTTCGTCAATGAATTGACGGTACTCCTGGGCAGTATGCTTGCGGGCAAAAGAGTCAGGGTCATCGCCGTCAGGCAACAGACACACCTTCACCGTCATACCCTCCTGCAACAGCATCTCGGCACTACGGGTAGCTGCATGAATGCCCGCCTCATCACCATCATAAAGCAATATAATATTATTGGTGAAACGGTGCAGGATGTTAATCTGGTACTTACTGAGGGCTGTACCTGAGTTGGCTACCACATTCTCCACCCCACACTGGTGCATGGAAATCACATCGGTATAACCCTCTACCATATAGACGCAGTCCTCCTTCACAATGGCCTTCTTAGCCTGGAAGATGCCATAGAGCTCACGCTCCTTGTGGAATATCTCAGAGTCAGGGGAGTTGACGTACTTCTGCGCCACACCCTTGGTGCGTGAGTCAAGCAAGCGTCCACCAAAAGCAACGACCTTGCCACTCAGACTGATCCAAGGAAAGATAACACGACCGGCATAACGATCCACCAGCTGTCCGTCGTCACGCTTGTAACATATGCCCGTACCTTTCATCACCGTTTCGTCACGGTCGTTTACCTTTACCTTCGTCTCATATGAGGTAAGATATTTCTCGTTATAGCCCTTGGCTATTGCCGTCTTGGGGAAGGCATCACGCTGCTGCAAGGCATAACCCAACTGGAACTTCTCGATGATGTCGTCACGGAAACCACGGTTGCGGAAATAAGCCAGTCCAATGCTACGTCCGTCAGGGTTATTCATCAAGATATCATGGTAGTAGTCACGTGCAAACTGATTGACGATAAAGGCACTTTCACGGTCGTTCTGTGCCTGACGTTCCTCGTTGCTCAGTTCACGCTCCTTCACCTCGATGCCATATTTCTTGGCCAAGTATTTCAGTGCTTCCGTATAGGTAATCTGCTCGTGCTCCATGATGAAATGGACAGGGTTTCCTCCCTTGCCACAGGCAAAGCATTTGCAGATGTTACGGGCAGGTGAGACAGAGAATGACGGTGTACGGTCGTCATGGAACGGACACAGGCCCACATAGTTGACGCCACGCTTGCGCAACGTGACGAAATCAGACACTACATCCACTATTTGGGCAGCATCGAGTATCCTATCTACAGTAGCCTGGTCAATCATATCAGATGCGAAAGTACAAATAAACCTGCAAATACCCAAGTGAAATATCAAATAATAACATCAGCTATTATCTGAGGCGGAAAGCATAGACAGGTATGATTCAACTGCGATAAGCTCCAGGGCTAATGCCAAGGTAGTTTTGTACAAAACGACTGAAATAGGCAGTTGAAGAGAAGTTGAATTCGTCAGATATCTCAACCAGCGAAGCATTGGAGTGGCGCAAGCGACGCTGTATCTCTATAATAGTATAACGATTGATCCAATAGTTGGCTCCATATCCACTTACACGCTTAGAGACCTCCGACAGATATTTGGGTGTCACACACAGGATATCGGCATAGTAGCTCACCTCACGGTTCTTTATAAAATCTCCTCGCGAAAGCAACTGCAAGAAACTACTCATCAACTGTGCATTGGGGAAAGACACATCCTCACCAGGATAGAGCCGCTTGTGAAAGTCAAAGAAATCGAGGAACAACATCTGGCAGGCACAACTTACCACATCGTTCTTAAACGGATGGTCTTCTTTCAAGCGCAACTTTACTTCATCGAAGTCACGCTGACAACGAGCCTGCTCTTGCTTGTCAAGCTTCATTATCGGATTAATGAAAAGCATCAGTGATCCACGAATACCATAATTGTTACGTGGTGTGGACATCTCGATAAAACCCGGGGTTATATAGATGACTTCCACCTTGCAATCGGTTGAGGGTATCACATCCGACAATAATCGTTGAACACGCACAATCATGCAGTCACCTTCTTCCAACACCATTGGTTCACCATGATATTTCAGATTTACCCTGCCCTGGTGCACAAATACATGTGCCACATACTCTAACATGGCATCTGCAGCTAAATGCTCCACGCCTGATTCTATAATGACATTCTTAGGTTCGAAATCCATAATCAACCATATTAATACACACAAAGATATGTATTATTTTTGAACACAAAGGGAAAAAAGGTAATAATCACGGAATAATTCACATTAATTATCAGAAACAATGTGACTATTTTTGTAAAATCAAACTAAAAACACAGTGATTATGACAACGATCAAAAGAATGACACGCAGAGAAGCACTGAAGAATCTCGGGCTTTTAGCTTCAGGCGCTTTCATACTAGGCACAAGCAATGTGCTTACATCC
>OMSH01000052.1 GCA_900313715.1 uncultured Prevotellaceae bacterium | reverse complement strand
CAGTATGGGTCTATCTCGGCAATGTAGCCTGTCTGCTCATCTACATTGATTCTGCATTTGTCGTTCCGCTCGACTGTCTCCGTCAATAGGTAGAATCCGCGGAAGTCACCGTTGACAATGAGGTTGACATACATGCAGGCAGGAACCCAGTCGCAGACACGGAGTATCTCCGTTGTCTTGTTGCCAATCATCGTGACTATGGGGCATAGATGTTTGCTGCCACCAGTAGGTCTGATTAGTGCCCAATCCTTGTCATTGTATTTCTTGTCGCCGCGCATCAGCATGTCGGCCTTCTTCTGCAGCTTTATCTTGAACGGATTCTTCGGTCTCATGGCGGAGGTGTTGCCACGAATTTTGAATGTCATGCCGCTGATGTTCTCGGCGTATTCTCCGCTGTCAAAGATGGGGTTTTCTGCATCCCTGGGATTGTATATCCTTACGCGTCCCGGCACTTTTGTGGCGTTTATGATGCTCTTTCCCATGCACCCCTCTGGGGCAACCACTCGTTCGGCTGTCGGCTCTTCACCGTTTACTGTGTTTACTACTACAACTGGAAGGCCATAACCGAGAGCTTCCTCAAGGGTTTGTGCTTGGCAAGTATTGGATACCAGGAATATGGAGAAAGATATTATAGTGAAGAGAAATAGCTTTTTCATAACATGGGGTACGATTGTGGGAGGTCATATAACTTATCTTATCCTCCTCCCATCGGGGGAGTAGGCCTTGCCGTCCTTTATGATGTAAATGCCATTATTGCGAATCTCTTTCCTAATGACAGCCTTCGATGCCGGATTCTCTCTTGGCATCCTTATTGAGGTCGTTTCGTCGCTGAGTATCTGCATAAGGGAGTCTATATGCTGTTCCCTGTCGGTGAACCACTTGGCCCCAGCCTCTGACATCTTTTCTACATCGTAAACTTTTGTACCCCATCGCTTGGCATGATGTGGATAAGAAAGTTTCAACCCTTGCCCTTGATTTGTAGAGGGAAAAGCCAAACATGCCTCTGCCATGCGTTGCATCACTTTAGCTTGTTTGACGCGTTTCCATTCATTCATGAATTGTATGCTGAAATCCTGGCAGAATTGATTGTCAAATAGTTTTCGAATGAAGATGCCAGGTTCAATATGAGTCCTGGACCATACGTCGATGTGTTCCATTGATGATGCCAAATCCCATCCAACGGGCATCCGCATCAGAGAGGAAGCATCCCTGTTCTTCCTGGCGACAAATAAGTTGGTGCCGGCAGGGTCATGCGTACTCAAAATGTCTTGCAAGAGTGTCCAACGAGCTACGGATTTGGCGTCTATCACCTCAGAATAGTCGTGGCTGGTGGCAGACTTCTCCAGTCGGTCAACGTCACTCCTTATTCCTTCTACCATTTCCTCTGTAAGGTCATCAACCTCCGGGTACTTGAAAGTCCATGCCAGGACACGCGTGAAAATCGAAGGGATAGACAGAGTTTCTTTCCAGTGATATGCATTCAATTCGATGATATAACCGCCATTTACATCCACATCCACACGATTGTTGGCGCGTTTTATATTCTCCGATAGAATGTAAATTCCACGATAGTCGTTGTTGATGACGACGTTGACGAATTCCTCCCTCGTTGGGAATTCCATGTCAATCATAGTCTCCAGCCAGTAGCCATAAATCGTATTCAGGGAAAAGGAACTATTAAGGAGAACCCAGTGCTTGCTTCTTCTGTCTGTGTCGTCGTCGTAGGGGGTCATTACTAAGTCAGCCTTCTTTTGAAGAGTAAGTTTGAAGGGTTTGTTTGGGTAGAAGACTGCCGACGTGTTGCCACGATGCTTGATTATCATCCCGGACTTGTCTTTCTCGTAGTCGCCACTGTCATACCATAGTGTGTCGGCTCTGTAGATTTGCATCCGCCCTTCTTTTGGCACGACATCTGTAAGGCTTGACCCGACGCATCCTGCAGGATGGTCGATTCTGGTTGAGGTGGGTTCTTCGCCGTTCACAGTATTTACTACCACGACGGGAAGCCCGTAACCAAGAACCTCCTCCAGCGTCTGCGCTCGGCAGACTGCTGTCCCCAAAACAATGTACAGCAGGGCAATAATTATGATAAAAGATTTTTCTTTCATTTTAACGCTTAAACTTACGTGAGTTCGACGAAATTTAGTTGTCTGAAAATTTGGTGATTAGCGAAAATTGTTGTACTTTTATAGTGCTCAAACATAAAGTTGTACAAACAATAATCGCTATGTTCACTGAGGACAAAATTACGGAAAGTTAGACGGTTGCAACGTCGTGTTTTGAGAAGGAATGTTATGAAAGTGTCGCTGTAGCTCGCAATGTGGTAAATCAATGTTAGAAATGGGCTTAAATGCGACGTGCAATGCAGACCAACGCAACGTGGAGCATCAGTTGGCTTCGTGAAGGTGATGCTGTCTATGGCTTCCACGCTCATAGTCGTGTCGGCAATGCGAATCTTATTGTCGGAAAAGGTAATCTCGTTCAGATTGAAACGGGTATAATAGCCGTCCTTCCAGACATAAATACCGTCTATTTCGGTTGCAGAAAATGCAAGCAGACTCACAGCCATGAGCGCAGGCATTATCAGTTTGAATGATTTCATAAAAAGCCCTCTTCTCAAGTTTTTTGAAAAGAGGGCGCGGATGAGGTTGTAGTGTACCAAGGCTCAAGACAGCCTACGTCAGGCAACAACCATGTTGTCCGCGCCCTTTTTCGTATAGTGCGCGAACATCCAAGCTTTGCCTGACTGACGTACTTCCTGAGGTCTTGATTCTGGTACTTCGGCCTAGTCAGGGATGTTCATAAGGTTCTATTATTACTTCACGAATTTCCTGCCATTCTGTATATAAATCCCTCGAGGTAATTTACTATTTACAATTTTCCTGCCGCTGAGGTCGTAGATTTCCCCTCTCCTCGGAGAGGGGGCAGGGGTGAGGCTTCCATCTGGATCATCCTTCAGCACTATCTCCTTCTTTTCCTGTGGGCTCTTTGTGCCGCCTGGGTTGTAGGGGTCATCCCAAGGCACTTGCAGATAGCCTCGCAGAGCGCCAACGACAGACTTCCCTGTGCCAAATTCGGCTATCAGGCAGTCGGGTGTAGCGTCGATGATGTCAATATAGAAATATCCTTCCCCTACCGTAAAGGCGGGGAGCACTCTGCTAATGTACGAGCCGATGAAGTGAATGCCTTTGACGGAAACAGTATCACTGCTCAATCCCGACAAGTCAAATTCGCCGAGGTCGATGGTGAAGTCCTCCTTTGGCACAATGACGTAAGGCGTACGTGCTTGGGGCTGTAGCTCCTGCTCGAAGATAATCCTGTTCGCCTCGCAGCGGTCAAGCCTGTAGTACCATCCTTTGCTGGCATCGGGTGCCGTTGGCAGGATGATTGTTGCCATTTTTCCTGCGGTGTAGGCGACAACCGTATTCGGCCTGCTGCCAGCGTATTTCTCCCAAGTGTAGCGACTCAAATCGTCATAATCCCAAGCATAGACGTAGCTGTATGTTCGCCAGCACTTCGCGTTGGCAGCTGCCACCTGTGTGGTGGTTATCACGTTTTGCTCCCTTGGCCAGTCCTCTTCTGTGGAAATAACAAACAAGTCTCCGGTTAAGTCCGGCAAACTCTCCACCAGTGCATCCATGGCGGCATCCTTAATCTGATTCCGCTGGCAATAGAGCGCATGAAGATTGGCGCATTGCGACACATCAAGCCGCGTCAATTTGTTATTGTTACATTCCAGCCTATACAGAGCGGTGTTATTCGACAAGCTCAGCGATGTCAGCTGGTTGGAGCCACACTGTAGCGTTGTCAGGGCAGTATTCTTCGACACATCTAATGCTGTCAGCTGGTTGGAGCCGCAGTTCAATGATGTCAGTGCTGTCCAGCCAGACATATCTAAAGAGGTTAGCT
>OMSH01000144.1 GCA_900313715.1 uncultured Prevotellaceae bacterium | reverse complement strand
CGATCGTAACCAGCTGGTGTATAGACATACATACGACGGGTCATGCCGTTCTCTGCTGAGTAGTACCATACATGCTCCACATTACCTGGCTTGCTGCACTCCGCATACAGGTCGGCATAGTCGCCAGGTACCAAGAGGGCATTCATATAGCGAGAGCCATCGCGTTGTACCTGTACGTTTGATGGGTCGAGCATGGTCACACCATCCACTACAATATTATAGGTGTAAAGCTCAGGAGCAGGCTTGGGGGTAGAAACGCTCCAGATACCGTTTTGGTCTTGTGTCATCTGCAACTTCGAAGCATCGTAGCCCATCCAAGAGGCAGAAACGCTGACTTTGCGGGCTTTAGGTGCTACAAAGCGGAAGGTGACTTGGCCATCTGCCAGTTCGGGTGATTTCACACCTGCGCGAAAAGCTAGTGAATTAGCTTCCTGCGCGAAGGCAGAAAAACAAGTTACAATGGTCATTGCCCATGTGATAAGAGTGAATTTCGTTTTCATAATGCTATGTTTTTTGTTTTGATGATGCAAATATAATAAATAATTGAGTAGATAAATTCCATTTTATAGCAGAAAGTTGACTAATATTATTTGAATAGTAAAATAAAGTAAGTAAATTTGCCATGTTTTGTGAATAATGTTTTACCTATAAATAATACAGCAAATGAATAGAAGAAATTTCTTGGGTATGGGTGCTGCTGCTTTGGCAGGTATGGCACTGGTTCCTTCACTGTCCTCTTGTTCAGGTGGTGAGAAAGCAACTGTAGCTAAGCGTGATGGCGACAAGCCAAATTCAAACTTCGGTGGTGTTCACATGGGTGCCATAACCTATAGCTGGCGTGACCAAGAGGGTGGATTGGACAACTTGATTAACTATTGCAAGCAAGCTAATGTGAGCAACCTTGAGTTGATGGGCAATGACCTGGAGGCGTGTCTGGGTGCTCCGGCAAGTCCTATGATGACGATTATGCAGGGCATCATGGGTCGTCTGACTCCAGAACAGCGCGGTAGTATGAGAGGCTTCGGTGGTCTGATGGATTTCATGACCGAAGAAGAGAAACAGCAGATGAACGACTACAACGAAGCATTTGCTAAGTTCAAGAGTAACATGGATTGGGACAAGGTGGAAGAGGTGCGCAAGCGTTTCGAGACGGAGGGCATCGACATCCATATCGTAAAGACTCAGCCAGGTGAGAACTCAAGCGACGAGGATTGCGAATATGCATTCAAGTTGGCTAAGGCTATGGGTGCTAAGGGCGTAACCGCTGAGATGACACTCGCTGCTGCAAAGCGTTGCGCTCCATTCGCTGAGAAGTACGACATGTACTACTGCATGCACAACCACTTCCAGTATGCTACTCCTGAGTTCGAGGCTGGTCCAGACGAGGTGCTGGCTGTTTCTCCAAATATCATGCTGAACTTTGACTTCGCTCACTATTTCGGCTCAACAGGCAAGAATCCTTGCGACTTCATCGAGAAGTACCATAATCGCATCTTCTCTATGCACACTAAGGACAAGACTGGTCCTAATGCCGCTAAGCCTAACGAGAATCAGGTTTGGGGCCAGGGCGAGACTCCACTCGATGATGTACTGAAGTTGGTACAGAGCAAGTATCCGCAGATATACTGCGACTGCGAGCTGGAATACCAGGTAGCTCCTTGGAGTAACTCTATTAAAGAAGTAGGTACTTGCATGAAGTATGCTCAGCGTGTACTCGAATTAGGATAATCCCTATTAATTATACAGAAATGATGGAAGGCTCTTGCAGATTTGCAGGGGCCTTTCTTTTCCCATTGTAAAAACGATTCTCCAAATAACATTTATGTTGGTTATCAAGTCTCTTTCATATAAAATTCCTATCTTTGTGGATAGGATTAACTTTAATGTTCAGAAAAAGTGAAATGAAAAGAGGTGTTTTGATAGTATTAATGGCACTTAGCGCTATGGTAGATTATGCCATTGATGTGCAGCGTGTGGAGCCTGCCAATTGGTGGGTGGGTATGGAAAACCATGAACTACAAGTATTACTTTATGGTAAAGACATTGCTAAGTCCGAAGTTAGCATTAACTATCCAGGTGTGACTCTTAAGGAGGTTGCCAAGGTGGAAAATCCTAACTATCTGTTTCTTTACCTTGACATTGACGATAATGCTAAGGTTGGTACTATAGACATAGTGCTAAAGGAAGGCAAAAAGCAGTGGAAACAACCTTTTGAACTACATGAGCGAAACCGTAAAGTGGGAGCGCAGGGTTTCTCTACAGCAGATGTGATTTACCTTATAACTCCAGATCGCTTTGCCAATGGTAATCCACAAAATGATAATCTTGGGGAGGTGATGGTGAATCGTCAACGCAGTGGAGCAAGACATGGTGGTGATATTCGTGGCATTATTGATCATCTTGATTATATTCAGGAGTTAGGCTTTACCACTATTTGGCTGAACCCTATTTTGGAGAACAATCAGCCAGGAGGCTCTTATCATGGTTATGCCATTACAAATTACTATAATGTAGATCCTCGCTTCGGCACCAATGAAGAGTATGTAGAACTGATCGACAAAGCTCATGCCAAAGGAATGAAGGTGGTGATGGATATGATTTTTAATCACAGTGGAAGCAGTCATTGGTGGATGAAAGACATGCCCTCGCATGATTGGCTCAATAACCCAGATGAATATGTTCAGACTACTCATTTTAAGTGGACATTGATGGATGTGCATGCACCACAGTCAGAAAAAGACATTTTGGTGAATGGATGGTTCACTCGCGGTATGCCTGATCTAAATCAGCGCAATCGCCATTTGGCACGTTACTTGATTCAAAACAGCATCTGGTGGATTGAGTATGCGCGTATTGATGGCATCAGGCAGGATACACACCCTTACGCCGATTATGATTTCATGACTGAATGGTGTGAGGAGGTAGAAAAGCAATACCCCGACTTCAATATTGTGGGTGAGGCTTGGTATCCCAGAGGCACGGCTTCTGCTTGGTGGCAACGCAATAACAGGATCAACGACAATAATACAAAATTGAAAACGGTAATGGACTTTGACTTGGCGTTTACCTCAGCCAAAGCTTTCATTGATGAGTGTAACAGTAGTGAGGGCTCTGAGGCAGGCCTGTTCAAACTGTATGAGGTGATAGCGCAAGATTTCCTATTCCCTGATCCAGACAATATATTGGTGTTTTTGGACAACCATGATTTGGGCAGGTTCTCATTGAAGGAAGACAATGACCTCAATAAATACAAGCAGGCCATCGCTTTTTTAGTAACCACCCGTGGCATTCCTGAAATATATTATGGTACAGAGATATTGATGACGGGCACTAAAAAAGAGGGTGATGGTGTAATTCGTACCGACTTCCCTGGTGGATGGGAAGGCGATGCCCGCAATGCTTTCACTGCTGCAGGACGTACCGAGAAGGAAAATGAGGCGTGGAATTATATGAAGACATTGCTTAATTGGCGTAAGCAGAGTAAGCCAATAACTGAAGGCAGATTGGTGCACTATACTCCCGATCGTAGTGGATGTTATGTGTATGCCCGAATAGGTGGAGGCAATACAGTTCTAGTGCTGATGAATGGTACTGATGCTGACAAGACGCTTGATATGAAACGTTTCCATGAAGTGGTGCAGAACTATACAAGCGGAGTAGATGTGGTGACAGAGCAGAATATCAATCTGACACAGCCAGTAAGCATCCCTGCCCGTGGCGTATATGTTTTGGATTTACATTAATATATAATAAATAAAGATATGAAGAAGATTATATTTTTATGGGTAGTGTTGTCGTTCTTTCTCGGTAACTATCTAAATGCATCAGCTGATGTGCAAGCAGAGGCAGTCGGTTTACAAGTACCGCTTGTGACCAACATCTTTGCCCGTCCGTCAATCACGCTGTGCGGGCAATGGAATTATATTGTAGATCCGTTGGAGAACGGCTATTATGACTATCGTCGTAAACCTTGGACTACCAATGGCTTTTTTGAGAATAAAAAACCTGCCAACCCTTCCGAACTGGTGGAATATGACTTCGATACGTCACCAACTATGAATATCCCCACCGACTGGAACACTGCCGACGAGAAGCTGTTCTTTTACGAAGGCACAGTGTGGTTTAAGAAAAGTTTCAACTATCAGCATAAGTCGGGAAAAAAGGCTGTCCTTTATTTTGGAGCCGTGAACTATGATGCTAAGGTGTGGGTGAACGGACGAAAGGTAGGCGAGCATGTGGGAGGTTTCACGCCTTTTAACTTCGATGTGACTGAAATCTTGAAAGACGGAGATAACTTCGTCGTGGTGAAGGTGGATAACAAGCGCGAACAAGACAATGTGCCTACACTTAACTTCGACTGGTGGAACTATGGTGGTATAACTCGTGAGGTGCTGTTGGTGGAGGTGCCTGACACTTACATTGAGGACTATTATGTCCAGCTAGCTAAGGGTGAGGCAGGCTTGATAGAAGGTTGGGTAAAACTCAATGAAGCGAAAGCTGGCGTTGAGGTAATAGTTGACATCCCTGAGTTGAAGTTGAAGCAGACACTCAAGACGAATGCCGACGGTAAGGCGCAGTTTGCCGTAAAGGCAAAGCCGGAATTGTGGTCGCCAGAGAATCCTAAATTATACAAGGTAACTGTGAGCAAAGCAGATGAGACCTTGTATGACGAGATTGGTTTCCGAACCATCGAGACAAGAGGCAGGGAGATTTTGCTCAATGGTAAATCGGTGTTCTTGAGGGGAGTGAGCATTCACGAGGAGGCTCCTTTCCGTCAGGGAAGGGCTTGGAGTGAGGCCGATGCTCATACGCTGTTGAGTTGGGCGAAAGAACTGGGTTGTAACTATGTGCGCCTGGCACATTATCCCCACAATGAACATATGGTGCGTGAGGCTGAGAAGATGGGTATTATGGTGTGGAGCGAGATTCCGGTTTATTGGACTATTTCATGGGAGAATGCAGACACTTATAAGAATGCTGAGGCTCAGTTGAGGGATGAGATTACTAGAGACCGTAACCGTTGTGCCATCATCATTTGGTCGGTGGCGAATGAAACACCTCACGGGGAAGCAAGAGATAAGTTCTTGAGTAGTCTTGCCAAGTATTGCCACGTTAACGATCCTGTACGTTTGGTAAGTATGGCGATGGAGGTTACATCTACCACTTCGGGCAACCTCAACCGCCTGCAGGACAATATGCATCAGTATGTGGATGTGGTGGCATTTAACGAATATGTGGGTTGGTACCGTGATACCAAAGCGGCTCGCAACATGGTATGGGAGATTCCATACGAGAAACCTGCCATCATCAGTGAGTTTGGCGGTGGTGCATTGCAGGGTTGGCATGGCTCAGCTGACCAACGATTTACGGAAGAGTTCCAGGAAGATTTGTACAAGGCCAATGTGGATATGTTCGAGCGTATCGAAGGTTTGGCAGGTACCTCTCCTTGGATATTGATGGACTTCCGTTCACCTCGCCGTCAGCTGTTTGGTGTACAGGATTTTTTCAATCGTAAAGGCCTGGTGTCGGAGAAGGGCATCAAGAAATTGGCGTTTTATGTGATGAAAGATTGGTATGAGAAAAAGAAGAATAATAAATAATTATTAATCAATGAGGAAGATTGGGCTCTTTTTAGCGTTGGTTGGCTTATTAGCCGGATGTATTAATAGGGGTGAACAGTCAACGGTGAATGATCAATTAAGCCATGGTTACCCCATTAACCCCGTGCCTTTTACCAGTGTAAAGGTGGGTGATGGATTCTGGGGACAAAGGTTGAAAGCCAGTCGTGAGGTAACGGTTCCCTTGGCATTCAGCAAGTGTGAGGAAACAGGACGTTACCGTAATTTCGAGTGTGCGGCACATCCGAGTGATACCATCCATGTGGGGGGCTTTTCGTTCGATGATACCGATGTGTATAAGACCATTGAGGGGGCCAGCTATTTGTTACAGACCTATCCTGATGAACGGTTGAAACAATACATTGATAGTGTGCTGGTGATTGTAGCTGGGGCGCAAGAGCCTGATGGCTACCTCTATACAGCCCGTACAATGAACCCCAAGCATCCACATGAATGGGCTGGTAACCAGAGATGGGAAAAGGTGGAGGAGCTGAGTCATGAGTTCTATAACCTGGGCCATATGCTGGAGGCTGCAGTGGCGCATTATCAGGCTACTGGACAACGTAACTTCTTGGATATCGCCATCCGTTATGCAGACTGCGTGATTCGCGAAGTGGGACCCAGCGAGGGACAAGTTGTTCGTGTGCCTGGACATCAGATAGCTGAGATGGGATTGGCAAAGCTCTACTTGGCTACAGGCAATCAAAAATACTTGGATCAGGCTAAATTTTTCCTCGATTATAGAGGCAAGACCGATCATCGTGATCCTTACAACCAAACGCATCTGCCAGTATTAGAACAGAAAGAAGCGGTGGGACATGCAGTTCGTGCTACCTATATGTATGCGGGTATGGCTGATGTGGCAGCTCTTACCGGGGATGAAGGCTATATCCACGCCATTGATACCATCTGGAACAATATTGTCTCAAAAAAAATGTATATCACTGGTGGCATCGGCTCTACCAACGATGGCGAGGCATTCGGTGCCAATTATGAGTTGCCCAACGCTACTGCCTATAACGAAACTTGTGCGGCTATCGGTATGGTGTATGTGAACCATCGCTTGTTCTTGTTGCATGGTGATTCGAAATATTATGATGTGCTGGAGCGTACCTTATATAACGGACTGATATCGGGTGTGTCGTTGGAGGGTGATGCTTTCTTCTATCCCAATCCTCTGAAGGTGAACAAGGAGCGCAAATACCAACGTCAGGCTTGGTTTGGTTGTGCTTGCTGTCCGTCAAACATCTCACGTTTCATCCCTTCGTTGCCGGGCTATGTGTATGCAGTAAAGGACGAGGATGTGTATGTGAACCTTTTCATGGGGAATACTTCGACCTTACAGGTGAATGGTCAACCTGTGACATTGAAGCAAGAAACGGCTTATCCTTATAGTGGTAATGTAAAGCTGATAGTGGAGCAAGCCGCTCAGCCTTTTACGTTGAAGGTACGTATTCCTGGATGGACGCGTAACGAGGCGATGCCGTCGGATCTCTACACTTTTGCTGACCAGAAGCAAAGTACTTGGAGCGTGAAGGTGAATGGCGAGGCGGTGAAGGCCGACTTGCAACAGGGTTATTGCACCATCAGTCGTGATTGGAAAGCAGGCGATGTGGTGGAACTGAGCTTTGACTTGCAACCTCGTTTGGTAAAGGCAAACGACCAGGTGGAGGCCGACAGAGGTTTGGTGGCTGTGCAGTGTGGCCCAATTGTG
>OMSH01000018.1 GCA_900313715.1 uncultured Prevotellaceae bacterium | reverse complement strand
TAGCAAGGCTTTGGAAATAATTAGAAAATTAAACTTGAAATATCCAAAAAAAAGTATTTACTTTGCAGACCAAATTCGTTTTTTGGAGAAATTAGTTATTAATGAGAAATCAAAATCATAATTAAAAATGTATCTACTGATTATTATTTTAATGCTGGTAGCATCTATCTTGATGTGCGGAATTGTGTTGATTCAAAATTCAAAAGGTGGCGGTTTGGCCTCTGGCTTTTCATCATCAAACGCTATTTTGGGTGTTCGTAAAACCACCGATTTTCTCGAAAAAGCTACATGGACACTGGCTGCTATAATGGTAATTTGCAGCGTTGTATCTGCTTATTCATTACCTTCTGCTAACTCAAGCAGTCAGGATGCTATCATGGAGCAGGCTCAGAAGAATGCCAATACCAATCCTTACAACATGCCAGTTGGTACCAATGCTCCTGCAACTGAGGCTCCTGCAACTGAGACTCCTGCTGAGGCTCCAGCAGAGAATCCTGCTAACTGAAGTTTTTGAAGATAACGATTGTCATGACAACAGACAAAATTCAACAAACCTTGCGTGACTCCGCAGGAATGCGTTGGACTGCCCTTCTGCTTCTGGCGTTAGGCATGTTCTTTGCCTATATCTTCATGGATATCCTGTCTCCTATTAAGGACTTGATGCAGGAAACCCGTGGTTGGGACTCAACAGCATTTGGTACCATGCAGGGCAGTGAGGTGTTCCTCAATGTTTTTGTTTTCTTCCTGATTTTTGCTGGCATCATCCTCGACAAGATGGGTGTTCGTTTTACGGCAGTGCTCTCTGGTGCAGTGATGTTGGTAGGTGCCATTATCAAGTGGTATGCTGTTACTGAGTCATTCATGGGCAGCGGTCTGGAAGAATGGTTTACCAATAACTTGAACTACATACCCATCTTCGACGAGTTGGGCGTTTCTCCATTCTATGAAGGAATGCCTGCTTCTGCAAAGTTTGCAGCATGCGGCTTTATGATTTTTGGCTGCGGTTGTGAAATGGCAGGTATCACGGTTAGTCGCGGTATCGTGAAGTGGTTTAAAGGCCGTGAGATGGCTTTGGCTATGGGTAGTGAGATGGCTTTGGCTCGTTTGGGCGTAGCCACTTGCATGATTTTCTCGCCATTCTTTGCTAAGTTGGGTGGAAACATCAGCGTGAGCCGTTCTGTGGCATTTGGCGTGGTCCTGTTAGCCATCGGCTTGATTATGTTTATAGTTTATTTCTTCATGGACAAGAAGCTGGATGCGCAGACGGGTGAGGCTGAAGAGAAAGATGATCCGTTCAAAATTAGCGACTTGGGACAAATTCTCACAAGCACAGGCTTCTGGTTGGTGTCATTGCTATGCGTTCTGTATTACAGTGCCATCTTCCCATTCCAGAAATATGCTGTGAACATGCTACAATGCAACCTTGATTTTTTAGAGATTGATCCTAACTCATTCTGGGCAAACAGTAGCGTGACCATTGTTCAGTATGTGATTATGCTGGTGGTGGCTATTGCATCATTCTCCAGCAATTTCATGAAGGATAAGACGAAGAAATATGGTTTGTTAATATTGGCGATTGTAGCACTGGTAGTATATTGCTACATGGGTTACATGCGTCAGAGTGCAGAATCTGTGTTTGCCGTATTTCCTTTGTTGGCAATGGGTATCACTCCTATCCTGGGTAGCTATGTTGACCATAAGGGTAAGGCGGCTTCCATGTTGGTGCTGGGTTCATTGTTGCTGATTGCTTGTCACTTGACATTTGCCTTCATCCTGCCTGGATTCAAGGGCAATATGGTGGGTGGCATCATCGTGGCATACCTTACTATCTTGGTGCTGGGTGCTTCTTTCTCACTGGTACCTGCCTCATTATGGCCAAGTGTACCAAAGTTGGTGGATGCCAAGATTATCGGTTCTGCTTATGCACTGATTTTTTGGATTCAGAACATAGGTTTGTGGCTCTTCCCGTTGCTGATTGGCAAGGTACTCGACAATACCAACCCTGGTGTTACCGACCCAACACAATTTGACTATACATGGCCGTTGGTGATGCTGGCTTGTTTAGGAGTGGCAGCGTTGATACTTGGTTTGGTGCTTAAGGCTGTGGATAAGAAGAAAGGTCTTGGCCTGGAGGAACCCAATATTAAATGATATTTATTTAGCAGATATAGTTAGGAGTTAGAGATGGATATCCCATTTTCTAACTCCTATTTTTAATACACCTATTATGAATGAACTGAGGAAGAAAATCAACGACACCCCAATTGTGCGCTGGGTAGTGTTGGTCATTGTGGCTACCGCCATGATGATGGGCTATTTTCTGAACGACATCATGTCGCCATTGGAGACGCTGTTAGAGATGCCAGTTGAGGAGGGTGGTTTAGGTTGGACAAGTACCGACTATGGTTTTTTCTCTGGTTCGGGAGGCTTTATCAACGTGTTTCTGCTGATGCTTTTCTTCAGTGGACTCATACTTGATAAGATGGGTGTACGCTTTACTGGTGTACTTTCCTGTTCTTTGATGTTGATAGGCGTAGGTATTAAGTATTATGCCGTGACGGCACCACTGGCAGGAGAGACCTTCAACTTTAATGTATTGTTTTGGGACATACATCTCCCTCTTTCTGCTGCTATAGCCAGTTTGGGCTTTGCTGTCTTTGGCGTAGGCTATGAGATGTGTGGTATCACCGTTAGTAAGGCTATGGTACGATGGTTCACAGGTCACGAATTGGCATTGGCAATGGGTATCCAATTGGCAATGGCCCGTCTGGGTACTGCAGCACCCTTGAGCGTTAGTGCTCCTCTTGCCAGATATTTCACCCTTTCTACTCCTTTGCTTGTTGGTTTGATCTGTCTGCTTATCGGTTTGGTATCCTTTTTTGTGTTCTGCATCCTCGATATTCGTTTGGATAAGGACGAGCTGCTTCTTCAGTCATCAACATCAT
Source organism: uncultured Prevotellaceae bacterium (assembly GCA_900313715.1). Taxonomy (GTDB): domain Bacteria; phylum Bacteroidota; class Bacteroidia; order Bacteroidales; family Bacteroidaceae; genus Bacteroides. The sequence continues at coordinate 14,449 of OMSH01000018.1, read as the reverse complement.
CCAATCATCAATCTGAAGACGATGATCAATTCCACCTCCGTGATATTGGCTTGATTTTGAAAAGTCCGGGTTTCTGGCTTATCACCCTTTTCGTGGTGCTGTTCTATTCAGCAGTGAGTCCGTTCCTGAAATTTGCTACCCGTCTGATGATTGATAAATATGCCGTAGCGCCTGATATTGCGGGTTTCTTTACTTCGATTGTGCCATTTGGCACCATTCTGATGACACCACTCTTCGGCTCGATTTATGATAAATATGGTCGTGGCGTGACACTGATTATCATTGGTACCGGTTTGCTGACATTGGTACATTTTGGTTTCTCTTTGCCGATACATGCCAGTGCTTTTGCTATCTCTATGATGGTTCTTTTGAGCATAGGCTTCTCGCTGACACCAGCAGCTTTGTGGCCCATTGTACCAAAGATTATGCCGATGAAGTGTCTGGGAACCGCTTACTCGTTGATATTCTTCATACAGAATTTTGGTCGTGCCATTATTCCCATGTTTGTGGGCAAAGCCAATGAAACCGATCCCACTTATACTACAGGTATGCAGATATTTGCTTGTACTGGTCTTGCTGGGGTATTGGTAGCTGTAGTTATGCTGTATTTAGACAAGAAAATGGGTTACGGACTGGAAAAACCAAATATTGTCAATGAAGGATAAAATTAGCTTGTTAGATACTATCCCCACTCATGCTCACCATGTGTGGACAGAACAAGATTCTGATGGATGTCTGGTACTGGTCTATCATCGTTTCCCTAAGGCATGGTTATCAAAGCTCTTTTCTCGTTGGTACTCTCCACTGATACATGTCCCCTTGGAGCAGTTTGGTTCTGAGGTGTGGCTATTAATGGATGGCATCCGCACAACTGAAGAGGTGATACATGAGGTGGTGATGCGTCATCCTGATGAAGAAAATTTCCCCCAGCGCCTCGCCCTGTATATCTCACGATTGCATCATGATGGTTTAATTGAGCTGAAGGTCACATCATGTCAATAATTATTCTTATCTTTACAACCACATAACTTTTTTACTATGAATAAAGGCAAGAAATTTATTGCGCCAGGAGCATGGTTCGCCATGACTTATCCGGCAGATTGGCATGAGTTTGAGGGAGGGGAGGAGTCATTCCTATTCTATAACCCCGATGATTGGGACGGTAATTTCCGTATTTCGGCTTTCCGTGGTAATCATGCTGATTATGGACAGGATGCGGTGAATGAAGAACTGAAACGAAGCAAACGGGCGCAAGCAGTTATTGTAGGTGACCACCCATGTGCCTATAGCTGTGAGGTCTTTACAGAAGACGGAGAGGCATACGAAAACCACCAATGGGTGACGGGTATAGGTGATGTGGCTTTTGAGGTATCTTTCGCTACGCCTAAAAATGCGTCCATCCGTAAGGCTCAGGAGGTGATTGCTTCTTTGGTATTACGCTATCCGGGGGTGAAATATCATGCCGAGACCATCCCTGTGCGTCTTATAGAGATTTATCAGATTGATGAAGCTTATGACTGGGTTCAATCGGAAATCAAGAAGCAGCTTAAGAAAGACTTCCGTGGTGAGGAAGGCGACATACAGAATATGCAACGCATCATTGATAACGGTTCGCTGAACCCTCGCAAGCGGGATGCATGGATAGCATTGGGCATCACTCTTTGTGTTATTCTTGTCAATGAAGTGGATGGGGTAGAGTGGATGACACTTATAGATGGCAGCCGTGAAGTTCCCGTACTGGTGAACAAGGCTGATGGCAAAACTATCGACCCGATGAAGCTGGTATGGAGCAAAGTAAAGAACGGTGAGGTTGTCAATTTGGCTGATACTTACGAACATATTCTCTGATGGCAGTTACTCTTAATCCTATTTTACAGGTAGATGGTCTCACCAAGTCGTTTGGTGTGTTGGTGTTGTTCCACAACATCAGTTTCGGTCTGTCGGAAGGTCAGCATGTGGGACTTATTGCCAAGAATGGCACAGGCAAATCTACCTTATTAAATATACTGGCTGGTGAGGAACCTTACGATGAGGGAAAGATTACTTTCCGTCGTGATTTACGTATTGGCTATTTGCCTCAAACGCCCCACTATCCAGATCATCTTACCGTATTGGAGGCTTGTCTGCAACATGGCAGTTGTCAATTGGATCCCCATAAAGATTATGAGTTGGCTGCCAAGCAGATGCTGACAAAGTTAAAGGTAACTGACTTGCAACAACCTATATCAGAGCTTTCCGGTGGACAAGTTAAACGTATTGCCTTGGTCAATGCACTCATCAATGATCCCGAACTGCTGATATTGGATGAACCTACCAATCACCTTGATTTGGATATGGTAGAATGGTTGGAAGACTTCCTGCGACGCAGCAACATGACTTTGCTCATGGTGACCCATGACCGTTATTTCCTTGACCGCGTGTGTAACCAGATTATGGAACTGGATGCTGAGTCGCTTTACCAATATGATGGTAACTATGCCTATTATTTGGGGAAACGACAAGAACGGATGGATGCCAAAGCGGTGGAGATTGAACGTGCCAATAACCTGTATCGTACTGAGTTGGACTGGATGCGTCGTATGCCCCAGGCTCGAGGGCATAAAGCACGCTATCGTGAAGAAGCCTTTTACGAGTTAGAGAAAGTGGCGAAGCAACGCATCTATGATAATAAAGTGCAGCTTAATGTCAAATCTTCCTATATCGGCAACAAGATATTCGAAGCCAATCACCTCAGCAAATCATTTGGTGATATGAAGATATTGGATGATTTCTCCTACATCTTTTCTCGTTATGAAAAGATGGGCATTGTAGGTAATAATGGCACGGGCAAGTCATCATTCTTGAAGATACTGATGGGTCAGCTGCCCTTGGATGGTGGTTCGTTGGAGATTGGCTCTACCGTGCGTTTTGGCTATTATTCGCAAGAGGGCATGCAGTTCGATGAACAAATGAAAGTGATTGATGCTGTTCGTGACATAGCCGAGGTAGTGGATTTGGGTAATGGTAAGCGACTGGGTGTGTCACAATTCTTGCAATATTTCTTGTTCTCGCCAGAGACGCAACATAATTTTATTTATAAGCTGAGTGGCGGTGAACGGCGCAGACTCTACCTGTGTACGGTACTGATGCGCAACCCCAATTTCCTGGTGCTGGACGAACCTACCAATGACCTGGACATCATGACCCTGCAGGTGCTTGAAGAATACCTCAAAGGATTTGGCGGTTGCGTCATTGTTGTAAGTCACGATCGTTATTTCATGTACAAGGTGGTAGATCATATCCTGGTGTTTAATGGACAAGGTGATATCCGTGACTTCCCTGGAAATTATACCCAATACCGTGCCTGGAAAGAGGAAAAGGAACGCCACGATCGCGAACAGGTGAAAGCAGCGCAACCTGTAGCATCCAAGTCAGAACGTCCTCGACAGAATGATAAACGACGTATGTCGTTCAAAGAACGTCGTGAGTTTGAACAACTGGGTCTGGAGATAGAGGCATTGGAAGCCGAGAAGAAGCAGTTGGAAGCAGATCTTTGCAGTGGCACCCTGTCGGTAGATGCCCTCACAGAGAAATCCAAACGTCTGCCTTTGTTGGACGCTGAATTGGACGAAAAATCCTTCCGTTGGCTGGAGCTCTCAGAAATTGAAAGTGGTGGCTCACACGTCTGAGGTGTGAACCACAATAAGTAACAACAGCACCCACTTGGAGGGCCGCCGCTTTACTACGGGAGGATTCAAATCGAGGTTTTGGCAGAAAAAAGGGGGTCGTGTCACTAATGACACGACCCCCTTTAACTTATGAACAATACTCGTTGTTGGAACGCAAAGGAATTAAGCGATCTCAATCGTACGAGCGTTCTTGACTTCCTCTTTCTTGATTTTAGGCAGAACCACAGTCAGCACACCATTTTCCACCTTAGCAGAGATATGCTCCTTATCAACATCCTCTGGCAGGGTGTAGTTCTGCTGGTAGTTGCTATAAGAGAATTCACGACGCAGGTAGTGCTGCTTCTTCTCCTTGTCCTCTTCCTTGTGCTCCCATTTGTTCTCGATAGCTACGCACAAATTGCCATCTTCGTTGATATTGACGCGGCAAAACTCTTTCTTGATGCCAGGAGCGGCAACCTCCATAGTATATGCCGTTTCGTTTTCCATTACGTTAACTGCCGGTGCGGTTGTGTTGGCACGAGGTGTAAAATCGAAATCATCAAATACTGTAGGAAACCAAGTGTTTCTAAACATTGCTGGTAACATAGTAAATACCTCCATTTTTATTTTAGTTTTTAATTGTTATACATCCACTCGCCTCAGCTTTCGCTTCGGCTTGCACCTATCATATTGCAAGCTGTGTGCCAATAGGGATGTGGTGACAATTTGTCAATGGATAAAGGTATTCTCTGTAAAAATGTCAGCTATGTATAGGTAAATTGGGGTAATCAGTGACAAATAGACATTTCTTTATTCAAATACACTGGCTAAGTTCTTTACCAGTTCATCCTCGTTGAGGCTGATGTTAAGAATCTTGCCATCTGGATCCAGCAATATGCCTGTTGGCACCCATCGGATGGCGTACAACTCTACTACATCGCTTTGCCAATATTTCAGGTCGGACACCTGTGTCCATACCAATCCTTGTTGTTCAATAGTCTTGAGCCATGTGTCACGGTTGCGGTCGATGGATACACCCAATACAGTGAAGTTCTTGTCCTTATACTTGTTATAGGCTTCAACGATAAACGGATTCTCTCGTCGGCAGTCAGGGCACCATCCTGCCCAAAAGCTAACTAATACATACTTGCCTCGAAAATCTGTAAGACTAACAGCATTGCCATCGGGATCAGGTAATGTAAAGTCGGGAGCTATCTTGCCCACCTGCACACCCTCTTTTCGGGCAATCAGGTCTTCCATTTGCTTCACATATTTGTTGCCATCCAGCGATGCGTCCAACTTGCCACGCAGGGTCTGCAATTGCTCAAGATCAAGTCCCCACGCCAGGTTGCGCATAATATAATATGGTGCAAGGGCTGATGCAGGATTGGCAGCCACAAACTCGTTGATGTCGAATCCTTCCTTGCCCACTTTGCCAACTGTTTCCTGATAAAGCGTGTTGATGGGTGAGCCCTCAATCTCCAATGTTTTGTTCTCCTCACTCATATTGATATTTATGTTCTCGTTGCCAAGAAAGAACACTAACGGGTTATTGCTTTCCTTATCGGTAGTCAGACCATATGCCAATGTCTGCAGGGCAAAGCCGCGAAATTCAAACTGTCCACCATCTACCTCAGCAGAATCCACCAGAATGAAGTTCTTGTCCTGATACTCCTTCAAATATACCATACCACTCTTGATGTCAGAGATTTTACCGTTAATTAAATAGCCGTTACCATTCTCTTTTCCTCCTTTGCAGGCGGCAAGAGCCAATGCCATACAAATGACACCTAAAAATAGTTTCTTCATACCTTATTTATAATATCATTAATAATCAAACTTGACAACATAAACCCAAACACTGCGGTAACCTGAGCTATAGAACCTTTTCCTTCAGTCTTGTAAGACAGTCGCTCCTCACTGTACACACACTTGAACTTACGTTTCGGGAACACACCGTTTTTCTTGAACCTATTGCGTAATGCCTTTGCTAATGGGTCACCCTTCACTTTCCAGAATTCAGTTACCTCAATCTTCGTTGGATCAAGTTTCAATGCTGCTCCCATTGAAGAAAACAACTTAGCTTTCGATGCTGTGGTCTGCAATATCAGCAAGGCTTTGTCTTTCAGGCTGTCAATGGCATCCACTACATAGTCATAGCTGTCTAAATCGAACTCGCTGGCAGTGTGCTCATTATATTCCTTGCAGATGGCATGGATATCAGCATTTGGATTGATTTGCAGTAACCGCTCCTTCAAAGCATCTACCTTAACTTGTCCGATTGTGGCTGTTGTCGCCATCAGTTGGCGGTTAATGTTGGATGCTTGCACCAAGTCCGCATCTACAATTGTAAGTTGTCGGACACCTGTTCGAATCAAGCATTCAGCACACCAGCTACCTACGCCACCTACTCCCATTACCAATACCTTGGCAGAGGCAATACGCTTCATGCCTTCACAGCCCAACAATAGTTCGGCCCGATTGAATATCTCGTTCTCCGTTGACATATCGTGTGCAAATTTAGTGTAAGTTTTGATATTTCGCAAGTTTGTTGTACCTTTGTACAGTGATTTAAAATCAGAAAACGATGAAAAGATCGTTATATATAATATTAGCTTTGTTCCTTTTGACATCGGCATCTTGTAGCCGAAACAAAAAAAAAGACCCAGATAACTATGTAGTTGAGTCTATTCAAAAAGATGTGGTTAGCGCAGCAATTCAAGAGTTACAAGTTATCAGCGCTTCTTCTCAGGCCGACTTCAAGGGCAGTACTTACGACATGAAAGTGGTTCGCAGGCCAGATAACACCTTGCCTGTGGTGACTGATGCGCAAGGGCAGAAGTATTATGACAATACCATCACATTGGAGATATCAACAGGTGGCAAGTTGTTTGTCAATAAGATTTTCAACAAGAATACATTCGCTTCTTACCTTGATTCAGAATTCATTCAACATGCTATCTTGGAAGGTCTGGTGTTCGACAAGGTGACTGACTATGGTCTGATGTTTGCCGCCAGTGTGAGCTATCCTGAAAGTGATCTCTATGTGCCGTTCCATGTAACGGTACTGCCGAATGGAACACTTTCTATTGAAAAAGCCGATTTGATGGACGATTATGAACCAGAATCGGAGTCTGCATCCGAATCCAACAAAAACTGACATAGACCCAAGGTGGTCTCTTTATTCCAGGTCAACAACAGTAATTCCAGCACCGCCAAACTGAACATGTTCGTCGTGGAAATCTTTCACGCCAGCCACATTTTGCAGATATTGACGTATCAAGGTGCGCAAAATGCCTGTGCCAGTGCCATGCAGTATTCTCACCCTGCTTACACCTATCAATATAGCATCATCAATGAAATAGGTCACTGCCTGTATGGCCTCGTCACCCCTCATGCCACGCACATCGATGTCCTGCTTAAAGTTCAGCTTGCGGTCGTGCATAGAATCTTGCGTCTGTTCACTTAGATAGGTAGCTTTTTGCGTAAAATCAGGTTGTTTAGTTGGTGGTTGCACAGGTTCAAGCCTGTTCAATTTTACTGTGGTTTTTATACTGCCAAAGGCCACCGTTGCATCCTTGCCATGAATTTCCATGATGTTACCCAATGTCTGCTGGCCTTTTAATCTTACTGTTGCCCCTTCTGTTAGTTGCGCCTGCAACTCCGCCTCACGCTGGGCTTTTATTGCAGCTTGCTCTTCGGATGATAAGGCAGAAGTCTTGTCTTTCTCAGCCTTCTTATCTTTCTTACGTTGTTGGCGTTCACGCAGTTTATCCATCTTGCGGGCAATCTTGTCTTCCTTCTCTTGCGCCTCTTTCTCCTGCAGTTGTTTGCGGAAATCAGCCAACTCCTGACGAATCTTCTTTGTCTCCTCCTTCTCAGCCTGTGCCTCCTTGATACCCTTGATGGTGCCCTCAATACGGGCATTGGCCTCCTGCACAAGCTGCTCGGCTTCACTCTTGGCTGTTCGTATTATTTCCTTGCGCTCCTGATGCAGTTCCTGCAGTTCACGTTCATAGCGCGCGATAGTCTCTTCCATCACCTTTTCGCGTTGGTGAATGTTCTGGCGCTTGTTCTGCCAATAACGCTTGTCGCGCACAATGTCCTGCAAATATTTGTCCGAATTGATGTAGTCACTGCCCACTATCTCTGAAGCATCAGCTATCACTTCCTCAGGCAATCCTATTTTTCGGGCTATTTCAACAGCAAAAGAACTGCCTGGCATACCTATCTGCAACAAGAACAGTGGTTGCATCAGGTGGCGGTCATAGAGCATAGCTCCGTTGACAATGCCCTCGTTAGCATCGGCAAAGTGCTTCAGGTTCTGGTAGTGTGTAGTGATGACTCCAAAAGTGCCTTTCTCGTTAAACCGTTTCAACACCGCCTCTGCAATGGCACCGCCTATCTGTGGCTCAGTGCCTCCGCCAAATTCATCTATCAGGATTAAGCTCTTGCTATCGCACTGCTTCATCATGTTTTTCATGTTCAGAAGATGAGAAGAGTAGGTACTCAGGTCGTCCTCAATACTTTGCTCGTCGCCTATGTCGATAAAGATACTGTTGAATACACCCGCATGACTACCCTCATGCAGCGGAATCAGCATGCCACATTGCAGCATATATTGTAGTAGGCCTACTGTCTTTAGGCAAACAGACTTCCCCCCGGCATTAGGTCCGGAAATCAGTAAGATGCGACGTTCTTTTGTTAATTCAATGTCCAGTGGCACCACCTTCTTGCTATGTTTAGCCAGTGATATTTGTAGTAGTGGATGCACGGCAGCGCCCCAGTCAATCCACTGCTTATTCTCAAACGAAGGCTTGATGGCACCCGTTTGCTGAGCAAACAATGCCTTGGCACGGATAAAGTCAATCTCTGCCAAGAACTCGTACGAGTGCAATATATCAGGTATTAGCGGGCGCAGTTCGTCGGTAAACTCCATCAGTATGCGTATGATTTCGTGTCGCTCCTCCATTTCAAGCTCCCTCACACGATTGTTTGCCTCTACCACTGCCTCCGGTTCTATGAAAACTGTTTTTCCGCTGGCCGATTCGTCATGTACAATGCCTCTCACCTTACGCTTCATGGCAGGTGCAACAGGTATTACCAAACGCCCGTCGCGCATTGTGGGAGCAACATCTTTGTCAACCACTCCCTCGCTTTGGGCACTGCGTAGTATGCCCGCCAAGATGCGAGATATGCTGTTCAGCGTGCCCGCATGATCCTTGCGAATGCGAGCCAATTCGGGTGATGCATTGTCTTTAATCTGTCCGTAAGGATTCAGTATGCTGTTGATACGATTTGTCAGTTTTGGAAAAACCAATATATTGCCAGCCATCTTATACAAGTTGGGGTAGGGCGATGTTGATTTCTCCTCTAACGTCTCCTCTGCTTTAAGAAACCTTACAATGTTGTTGATGGTCTCAAGCGATCGGCGCAGGTCGAACAACTCTTGCTCTTCCAAAAACAGTCCCTCCACCTTTACACGCTTTAGTGCCGGCCGCACATCAAAAAAGAATTGGGCAGGAAAATCATCATCCCCTTGTAGGATAGCCAGCATCTCGCAAGTAAGGTCAAGTTGTTGGTTGATATCAACAAATCGGGTACCAAACGCCATGTTGTCAACACGTTCTTCACCTAGTGTACTAAGGCATTTGCCTTTCAGTAGCTGGCGTATCTGGTTGAAGCCTATTTTCTGCTCAAAGTTCTGCGGGTAAATCATAGTGAGTACAAAGATAGTGTATTTTTATTGACTTTTGTGCGTTTTTAAAAAAAAAGTATTACCTTAGCATGTCCTTTAAGAATAGTTTGAAAATTATATGATATATGGTAGATAAAGAACTGCGTAAACGCATTATAGCACTGGTACATCAGGAGGTAGTTCCTGCTATTGGATGTACTGAACCGATGTGTGTTGCATTGTGTACGGCACGTGCTACTGAGAAGTTAGGATGTCGTCCTGAGAGAATCGAAGCATTGCTGAGTGCCAATATCCTGAAAAATGCCATGGGGGTAGGCATCCCGGGAACGGGCATGATTGGACTGCCTATTGCCATTGCTCTCGGAGCACTTATTGGCAAGAGTGTTTATCAGTTGGAGGTGCTTAAGGACCTAACGCCCGAAGCTTTGGCTGAGGGCAAATCGTATGTCTGTGAGGATCGTATAGCCATCAGGCAGAAAGAGAATATCAGTGAAAAACTATATGTAGAGGTCATCTGCTCGGCTGGCAACAAACAGGCCACGGCCATCATTGCTGGCAGTCATACACATTTTCTGGATGAAGGTGAAATACAGACTGCTGTTTCTTCTTCAGTCGATGATCCTGTCCTAAACCTTCGATTGGTTTACGACTTTGCCACGACGGCTCCTCTCGATGAAATAGATTTTATCATGGAAGCCCGTACCTTGAACATGAACGCAGCGCGCGAGTCGCTGAAAGGCAACTACGGCCATAACCTAGGTAAGACCATCGACCGCCCGTTGTCGAAAGGTATTTTCGGTGACAGCATCTATTCGCATATCATCTCACGAACTGCTTCTGCCTGTGATGCCCGTATGGGTGGTGCCATGATTCCTGTCATGTCAAACAGTGGCAGTGGCAACCAGGGTATCTGTGCTACCAATCCTGTCTGCGTCTATGCCAAGGAGAACGAGAATACAGAAGAAGAACTTATCCGCGCCTTGATGCTCAGTCATTTAACGGCCATCTACATTAAGCAGTCACTTGGCAAGTTGTCTGCACTTTGTGGTTGTGTGGTAGCCAGTATCGGCAGCAGTTGTGGTATTACTTACCTGATGGGAGGCGACTACAACCGCATTTGTTATTCAGTGAAGAATATGATTGCCAACCTGACAGGTATGATTTGCGATGGTGCCAAGCCCGCTTGTTCACTTAAAATCACCTCGGGTGTTTCCACTGCTCTGCTTTCAGCCCTGTTGGCCATGGAGGGTAAATGTGTCAGTCCGTCGGAAGGTATTGTTGACGACAGTGTGGACAAGAGCATTCATAACCTAACCAGCATAGGCGCTGATGCCATGATTAAGACGGATGACATGGTACTCAATATCATGACCTCAAAAAATATTTGTTAGTATTAATTAGGTTTGAGAAGTTCTTTTGTACTTTTGCACCGAAATAAAGACACCATTATATTTTTGAATCCATGTTTCTCGAACAAATATCAGCTGATATAATACTGTTTTTTATCCTCTATGGCATAACAGGAGTGGTACCTTTCATTGCTGCCGTTTACCTGTTGCTGCGCCGGGGCAATGCCTTTGCGCCTGATATCACGCCACCGTTGCGACTGCGCCGTTGGGCTACGGCTTTCTTTACTGTATCATTTTTTGGCCATCTATGGTGGTTACTTTTCTATATCTACTCCTTCGACATCCATTCTGTGGGCTATGTGGTAATTGTCGTGTTGGATTGCCTGATGCTGCTGACCACTATCGCCGGTACACTGCTTGCTATGCTCCAGGACCGCAAACGATCAGTATGGCCTGCTATTGTAGCCATGATACCATTCTTCGTGCTTGGGGTATTACAAATATTCTATCCCGATGCTCCTTTTATGAACATTGCCACCGTATATCTCCTGACGCTCTATATATTATTCTCTGTATATATGGTATTCTCCGTGCGACAATATGGGAGATGGCTGAACGACAACTATGCCGACCTGGAGAACAAAAAGGTATGGTTGACTCAAGTGATATCGCTCGCCTGCTTGTTCTTATTCATCCTCTACTCACTCGTTGACACCAACAACATCCTGCTCTACTTCTTACATGTTGTCGAACTGGTACTTTTCGGTCTTTTGCTGTGGCGAGTGGAGACGCTGCCGCAGTTGGACAGTATCCTCGTAGAACAAGAAAATTGCCCACCTGCTCCAGAGGCATCACAAGACTCCAATACCCCTGCACAGGCACAACTGCCATTGACCATTGCCTCCAATATCGAGCAACAGTTGACTTTACATTGTGTGAACACGCAGCTATACTTACAGCACGACCTGACCCTTCAGCAGCTGGCTAAAGCTGTTAGGACCAACCGCACCTATCTCAGCCTGTATTTCTCCAGTCACAACACGACTTACAATGCTTATATCAATGACCTCCGCATCAATCACTTCATGAATCTTTATCGCGAGGCTATCGATACAAAGCAGTCAGCCACTGCCCAACAGCTGGCCATTGACAGCGGTTACCGGAGCTATAGTACCTTCAGCCTTGCTTTCAAGCAGCGCATGGGGCAAAGTGTAACGGCTTGGATGCGAGAAACGGACAAGTAATCTGCAGACCGACTTTCAAAATCAGCAAAATTTGTTTCAAAATTTGCAAAACCTGAATACATTATGCATTTGGGGCTATGTTATTTTGTAAATTGTGCGTATCTTAGCACAAGTAACTTAATATAATTTATGCTTAGTTTTAAGTAAATCGTCAAAGCTGTCATTGCCATGTAGAGGACATTCTTTCCGATAGCCTGAACCAATGCGATTATTATAATGAAAAATCTATAAAAAATAAACATTATGAATATCAGAAGTTTTATCACATTTGTGGCCGTTGCCCTGGCCATTCAGGCCAATGCGGAAAACTTTCATGACGTGGAATCTTTTCCCATAGAAGAACCTGAATCGAAGACCGAAACGGTCAAGCTATCCATGCCGTCTTCCCTTAGTTTAGCCAAGGTAGCCCCGACGGCCAGTCCTAAGATGGACTTTTCTCTTTTTAAGTTGAAGACGAATCCAGGTGTTAAACCCTACAAGTTCATGGATGACATGACCTTCGTAGGTGTACCCCTATTCCTGGGTGGCTGGGCTCTAAAGGGTGACAAGGCGATGTTCCGCGTCAATGCAAAAGCAGAGCAAGGAGGTAAGAAAAATACGCAGCTGCTGACAGACTTCAAGACAGGCATTGATGACTATACCCAATTCTTTGGTCCCGCTATGGTAGTCGGCTTGAAGTTGGGTGGCTATCAAGGACGCAGTAGTTGGCCTCGCCTGTTGGCAAGTGCTGCCGCGTCTTATGGTATCATGGCCATTTTCGTTAATAGTATTAAGTACACGGCCAAAGAGATGCGCCCAGACGGCTCAACCGCCAACTCATGGCCTTCTGGACATACAGCAACTGCCTTCGTTGGTGCCACGATGCTCCACAAGGAATATGGACTCACTCGTTCTCCTTGGTGGTCGGTGGCTGGTTATGGTGTGGCAACGGCAACGGGGGTGATGCGCGTACTCAACAACCGTCACTGGATCAGCGATGTCATGTCCGGTGCCGGCATCGGTATTTTGTCAGGTGAACTGGGCTATGCCCTCATGGATTTGTTGTTCAAACAGAAGGGACTGCTACGTAACGACATGATACTCGATAGTAGAAAGCCTACTTTCTTCAGTGTTTCCATGGGTGTAGGCCTTGGAGGAAAGAACCTTGTGTTTGAGGACCAAGGACAGAAGGTGGGCATCAAATTCCGTGCTGCCACAGTGGTTGATGCCGAAGGAGCGTACTTCTTCAACAAGTATGTAGGTGTGGGCGGACGCCTTAGGGTAAGGGCACAGTCTGCCAAGGACTTCGGCGACTTTGCCAATTATGTAGCCGTTGAGGATTATTATGCTTGGGAGGGCTTGCAGCCCCTCTATCAGTCGGCCTTCCCAGGTGACTACCTGCCTGGTACTACCGAGAAAGAAAGGATTCAGAATGAACTCACCTTCCTGAACAAAGTGGGCTATCAGACAGACTCGGAGAGCGCCTGGAATGCCAACGCTCCAGTCACCAATAGCTATGGCATCGTAAAGAGTGACCACATCACCGAGTTCACAGGCAGTTTAGGTCTTTATTTCAACCTGCCACTTGGCTCCCACTTCTCTTTGGGTACCAAGGCGCTTATCGGTCGTTCCATCACCCAGGAGCTTGACATCGACGGCTACGCTGAGGGCAACCTGAAAGATATCAGCTACACGATGGGACTCGACAACCGTCCTGGGCAGCAGCAGCCCAGTGGTGACCCCACCTTGTCGCTTAACGACCTGCAATATCCTAACAATACGGGTAATAAATGGACCGACGAATGGGAATACCTTACCGTGGGTGCTAAGTCATCTACTTCGTTTGGCACAGGTCTCTCGCTAACCTATCGTTACAAGTCGAATTTCTCTTGGCGTCTTTTCTGTGACTACGATTATACCCGCAAGACTTTCACGGCTAAGTACGATCCCTTCCACTTCGTGCAGAAGGGTATGACCACTGGTGCAGGCTTACTAATGGACACTGCACTGATAACCTCGACAAGCGACTACGCAGACGGTTTGGGTGTGGAGGTCAGAGAGTACAAGACCCGCAAGAGCATGAACTACCTGACGCTGGGTCTTTCGTTCTTAGTGAATTTTTAGAGTTATTATATCTGAGCAAGTTTAGATTTTAATTATTAAGTTTTTAAATAAAGAGGTAATACCATGAAAGCAGATCAGATTATTAAAAATGCAAAGATCTTTACTTCAGACAAGAATAATCCACAAGCAACAGCTCTGGTAGTAAAAGACGGTAAATTTGTTTATGTAGGTAACGAGTCCGGCCTTTCCAATTATGAAGGTGAGGTCACCGATTTGTGCGGCAAGTTCGTCATGCCCGGCATCATCGACAGCCATGTGCATGTAACCATTCCTGTTGGTTTTGAGTACGCACCCATGGGCGAGCGTATTGAGCCAGACGGTAAGCAGGCTGCGCTGGACATGATGGCGGACTATATCAAGAAGCATCCCGGCGAGAAGCGCTACAGATTTCTCTTGGAGAAACCGTAC